>CATKEA010000059.1 GCA_949746915.1 uncultured Bacilli bacterium | reverse complement strand
TCAACTACTTCTTTATCTACTGTGTAGTTTTCTTTAGCAGTTGATTTAACACTGTATGCTTCACCTTCAACTAATGACTTAACAACTGATTCAAATACTTTAGCTCCTTTGTTATTAACATAGTTAATTGTCAATGTGTAATGTGCTTCCTCATTATCATCAATACCATTGTTATTATTATCTTTTTCTGGTGTATATGTAACTGTTACTTCAACATCTTTTGCTTCCATTGTTCCTTCAACTACTTCTTTATCTACTGTGTAATTTTCTTTCATAGTTGATTTAACACTGTACGCTTCACCTTCAACTAATGACTTAACAACTGGTTCAAATACTTTTCCACCTTTGTTATTAACATAGTTAATTGTCAATGTATAATGAGCTTCCTCATTATCATCAATACCATTATTATTATTATCAGTCATTGCCTCATATGTAATCTTAACAATAACATCACTTTCTGGCATTGTTCCAGAAACTTTACTAGTTGATTGTTTTACATCATTTAATAAACCAGCATCAACCACAAACTTATAATTTTTATTTACTGGTGTATCGATAGATACTTTTTCTCCAACAAGTAAATTTTCTACTTTATAAGAAGTTGCATTAACATATTGATTTCCTTTTCCATCTACATAATCTACTGATAAAGTATAACAATCTTCTTTATAATCTGGAGTTGGATCAATATTATTTTCATTTTCATAATCTTCATTCTTATTTTCTGCCCATACTGCATAATAACGAACAGCTTCATCTGCCATTACTACTTCTGTATTAGGTTGAACTAAGACTAAATCTTTTAAATCTGCTTCTGTTTTTACCACTTCAGCTACTGGTGTAGTACTCCATCCAATAAATACTTGTTTTTCTCTACTAAAAACATTTTCTCTAACAGTATAACTTGTTCCAGATAAATATGAACCACCTAAAACAACTTCACCATTTAAAGAAGAATAATAAGCTACACCAAATCTTTGTTCATTTTCATCAGCTATTCCATTATTATTAATATCATCTGCATAAACAGCTGTTACCGTTCCATCTGCATTAACATTAGTATAATTCCCATCCCAACGAACAAAAACTCTGTTTTTATGTTTTGGAGCTTCTGGTGTTGGAGCAGTCAATCCTTCTTCTACTGAAACAACCGAAATTACTTCATCTGTATCTCCATCAACAAATGTAACATTATATCTAGTTACCTCTGCCAATTGATCATTAGCTCTCATAACAGAATTTACTGTTATATTAGATTGAACATTAGTAAAACCTCTTGACCAGCCAACAAATGTCATTCCTGCATGAACTGGAGCTAATGGGGATTCTGCATTCATTCCTACAAGTACTTCTTGTGTACTAATTACAGAATTATCAAAGCTATCAACGAATCTAACAGTATAGTAAGTATCATCATCATCAATAATACCATTACCATTTCTATCAGCTCCATATAATGCTATAACAGTTACGTTATCAATAACATTAGAAAAATCTGTAACTCTTACATCTCTATCCTCTTCCAAATACCATCCAGCAAAAACCATTGCATTATGTTTTGGATCATTAGGAACTTCTGCATCCTCTCCTACCAATACTCTTTGTTCACTGATTACTTCATTATTATAGCCATCAATGAACTTAACAATTCTTGTTGCTATTGCTTGATTTTGTGGTGTCCCACCTGCAAATGTTATAAAAAGAAACATAAACAGAATAAACACCGTAAAAACTACCATACGTTTTTTATTAAACATATATATACCACACTTCCTTTCTGCATAGCACATTTTCCAACTGAATCTACCCTATCTAATAAATTCAAATATATTATAACATATTCAAAATTCCTAAACAATATTTTATGATTTTTTTTAATTTCTTTTATCAAAAAATAAAAAAAGATAACTATATTAAATATAATTACCTTTTAATAATTTATCTGACTTTTC
>CATKEA010000058.1 GCA_949746915.1 uncultured Bacilli bacterium | reverse complement strand
CTGTAATAAAATAAATAAAATTACTATTAAAAGTATTATGCTTTATTTGCATATTTTCTATTTTAGATAATGATGTTAAAACATCTATAATTTGATATGAAATAAATAAAAACATAAATACTACTTCATAATTTGCAATATCAGAAAAAATAGTTTCTTTAACTTCTATTTCTTTAGTAAATTTATTTTTTCTTTTTTTAGATGGTTTTTTTAAAATTTGTTCTTCCATTATTTGTTTTGTCACATCTTCATATTTATTCATAATTATTTACTCCTGATACGCAGGCATCAATTACACCATCCATTAATTCTATATTAATATTATCGCCTTTTTTCAAATTTTCTATACTAGTGATAGCTTTATTATCTTTCTTTAAAACAGAATACCCACGTTTGATTACTAAAAGTGGATTTAATGCTTCAAGTTTATTAATTGAAACTAAATAACGATTTTGATTATAAGTCAAATCCTTTTTAATAGCTTGATCAATCCTATTACACAAAATAGTATGCATATTTCTATTTTTATAGATATAACTTTCGGAAACCAACTGTAATCTTTCATATAGATTATCAAACTTTTGATTTTTAATTTCATAAATAGACATTGGATTTTTTAAAATATAACTATCATTAATTGCTAAAAACTTTTCTTTTTTCAATTTTACATTATGCAAAAAAGCTTTATTTAATCTTATTTTCACTTGTTTTAAATAATTATCAAAATCAATAATATTAGGCACTGCCATCTCAGCTGCACCTGTTGGTGTTGGAGCTCTTAAATCAGCAACAAAATCAGCAATAGTAAAATCAACTTCATGACCAACAGCACTAATAATAGGTACATAAGAATTATAAATACTTCTAGCTACAATTTCTTCATTAAATGGCCATAAATCTTCTATTGATCCTCCACCTCTACCAACAATCAAAACATCTATATCAAAAGTATTTGCTTTTTCTATTTGTTTAACTATTGATTTTGCAGCTTCAGTTCCTTGAACCAAGGCAGGAAAAAGAATCGTTTCAGCTACTGGCCATCTCCTTTTAATTGTTGATAGAATATCTCTAATAGCAGCACCTGTTGGAGCTGTTATAATTCCAATTTTATTAGGAAACTTAGGAATAACTTTTTTCTTTTCCTTATCAAACAAACCTTCATCAGCCAATTTTTTCTTCAGTTTTTCAAACTCTAAATATAAATTACCGACTCCATCTTCAATCATTTCATTTACATAAATCTGATATCCACCATTTGCTTCATACACACTTATTTTTCCAACCACCATTACTTTCATTCCATCACATGGAGAAAAAGAAACACGATTTGTACTAGAAGCAAACATAACAGCATTCACTCTAGCATTTTCATCTTTTAAAGTAAAATAATAGTGCCCTCTAGTATGAGCCTTAAAATTTGATATTTCTCCTTTTAAAAAAACAGTATTCAAATTTTCATCATTATCTATTTTAAACTTTATATATCTAGTTAACTGTGTAACAGTTATATATTTATCTTGCATAATTCACCTTCTTATTACATACAAACATTTGTTTTGTATATTGGTTAAAAAACAAAAAGATTAAATATAATCTTTATCTATTTGTTTTTATAAATACCATCAAGTACTGCATTAATCATTTTAGTAACTTTTTCATCACTGTACTTCTTTGACAATTCAATAGCTTCATTAATTGCTACAACATCTGGTGTATCACCATAAATAAGCTCATAAATACCTACTTTTAAAATAACTTGATCTACTTTATTAAGACGATCAATTGTCCAGTTATCTAAATATTGATTAGCCTTATCTATTAATTCATTCTCATGTTCTAAAACACCAAAAATTATCTCATCCACAAATTCATTTTCTACTTCTAATTGCTCTTTTATAAGATTATTTACATCACACTCAATAGAAGCATCCTTCATAACAGCACACTGATATAAAACCCTCATAATTATTTCTCTTAATTCACTTCTGTTTTTCATCAAAATTCACCTAGTGAAATTGTACCATAAAAAACTAAAAAAGTCACATAAAATAGAAACATTTATCTATTTTTTACTCTTCAAATCTTTTTTTAAATCATATAAGATATTAAGTGCTTCAATTGGAGTAATCTCTAATGGATTTAAATTTTCTAATTTTTCCTCAACAACACTTTTCTTATCTTTTTCAGGTTCTAAATTTAAAAACAATGATGTTTGTTGAAAAGATTGTTGCTTACTATCTTTATGCTCATATATATCAAGTATTTCTCCAGCTCTTTTAATTAACTCATCTGGCAATTTTGCAAGCTTAGCAACATGTATTCCATAACTTTTATCAACTGCACCACTTTTAATTTTATGTAAAAATGTAACATTTCCATTTTCTTCTTTAGCACTTACATGAACATTTTTTAAATTACGAAGATCAACTTCTAAAGCAGTAAGTTCATGATAATGTGTCGAAAATAAAGTTTTAGCATGTATTTTGTCATGAATATATTCAAGAATTGCTTGAGCCAAACTCATTCCATCATAAGTTGCAGTACCACGGCCAAGTTCATCAAATAAAATTAAACTATTTTCAGTAGCAGCTGATATAGCAATATTAGCTTCCTTCATTTCAACCATAAAAGTAGACTCACCACTAACCAAATCATCACTAGCACCAATACGCGTAAATATCTTATCAAATAAAGGAATAGAACAACTCTTGCAAGGAACATAAGAACCAATTTGAGCCATAATAACAATAATAGCCAATTGTCTCATATATGTTGATTTACCGGCCATATTAGGCCCAGTTATTAATAAAATATCCGTTTGTTTTCCCATAATAATATCATTAGGAACATATTCAAATGAAGAAACTTTTTCAACCACTGGATGTCTACCATCTTTAATATTAATACTTCTATCATCAACTATCACTGGTCTAACATAACCATTCTCACTAGCAACAGTAGCAAATGAAATAAGCATATCAACCTCAGCTATAGTTTTTGCTATTTTCTGAATCTTTCCAATATATCCCTTAACTCTTTCTCTTATATCCATGAACAACTTATATTCTAAATTAATAATTTTTTCTTCAGAGCCAAGAATAATATCTTCTTTTTCCTTTAAATCTTGTGTTATATACCTCTCTCCAGTAGTTAAAGTTTGTTTTCTAATCCAGCCAAATTCCTCTTTAACCATATCAACATTTCCACGAGATACCTCAATGTAATATCCAAACACTTTATTAAACCCTATTTTTAAATTCTTAATACCTGTTCTATTTCTCTCTGCTTGTTCTATTTCTAGAATATAATTTTTACTATTTTTTCTAATATCTCTTAATTGATCAAGCTCACTATTATATCCATCCTTTATTAATGATCCTTCTTTTAAAGTGATAGGTGGATCAAGATTAATAGATTTGTCAAGAAGAGAAAAAACCTCGTCCAAAGTTTCGATATTTTTATCATACTTTAATTCTTCTAATATACTTTTAATTTTAGGCAAATGCTCTAAAGAATTTTTAAGTTGCAGCATATCTCTTGCATTTAAATTACCATAACTAATTCTACTTGCAAGTCTTTCTAAATCATAAACACCATCAAATTCATTACGCAATTCTTCCTTTAAAATAAACTCTGTCAAAAATTTTTCTAATATATCATATCGTCGTTCTATTTCTATTTTATCAGTAAGCGGATTTTCAATATTTAATTTCAAGCATCTACTTCCCATTGCTGTTTTCGTTTTATCAAGAAGCCAAAGTAATGAATAAGTTTTTTCTCTATTTCTAATAGTTTCACATAGTTCAAGATTCTTTTTAGTATGAACATCAAAGTAAAGATATTTAGCTTGATTAACAACTTCTACTGGCTGTAAATGATTAAGACTTCCTAATTTCATTTCTGAGACATATTTTAACAAATGCTTTACTGTTGTAACTAATCTAACATCATTAAGACCTTTATAAACATATTCATAGTCATTACTATCAAGTATATCAGATCTAATTGTAACCAAAATATTATATTCTTCTCGCAAAATATTAATAATACTTCTATCTATTTTATCATTAACAATAACTTCTTTAATATTATGAGAAGCTATTTCATTTACAAGTTTTTTAGAATCACTATCAATAATCATTGCATAAAAATAACCAGTTGATATATCAGTAAAACTTATCCCATAGCAATATTCAAAATCATAAATATTCCCAACATAATTATAATCCTTAGCATTCAACGAATCATCAAGAATAGTACCTTTTGTCACAACTTGAATAACATCTCTTTCTACCATTCCCTTTGTATCCTTAGGACTTGTTAATTGTTCTGCTATTGCGACCTTATATCCCCTATCAATAAGTTTATCTAAATAAGCTTTGTATGCATGATACGGTATTCCACACATTGGAACCCTCTCTTCAAGCCCACAATTTTTACCAGTTAAAGTAAGTTCTAATTCACGACTAACTAATTTAGCATCATCAAAAAACATTTCATAAAAATCTCCAAGTCTAAAAAAGATAATACTATCCTCATACTTATCTTTTATTTCTAAATATTGTCTCATCATCGGAGATACTTTTTCTCTATCCACTTCACTACGTAACATACTACTTCACCTACATGATATTATACCTTGAATAAGATACAAAGACAACTTTTTTATTTAAAAATTACAAAAGAGACACAAGAATAACTCTTATGTCTTTAATAATTAAAAAATATAAACTATAACACTATCGCATAAACAATACCATTTCATTTACATTATATCCGATAACAACATTATCAGTAATTGAAACTAAAGAATAAATACCAGGAGATTCAATATTCTTAATCTCAACAAGCGTCTCTCCATCATATTTAAAGATTTTAAATTCTGAAATATCAGTTTTCCTGTACCAATAACTTCCTAACAATTCATTATTATTTAATCTTGCCACATGTAAACTATCATCAGACTTAGAAGTATACAATTCTTTATCTATAAATTCAACATGACGATAATAGTTGTATGCCCCTTTATAAATAATATAGTTATCACTCCAATCCCTTATAGAAAGTGGCTGGTGAGTTGGAAAATATATATAATCTATTATACCATAACCTTGACCAGAATTATAAATAAAAGAACAAGAACCAACCTTATTTTCTATATCGCAAGAAAGGTAATAATCACCACTACTCTGTGTATTATCTATAACAGGAGTCCCAGTTATAATACCAACAGAATTTATATCAATCCTATTCACACTACGGCGATTACCGAGACTTTCTACAGTAGCATAACAACGAGTTGCACTTTCACATCCAAATCTCCAGGCTCTTTGTATATGGTACTCTTGCAAGTTCGTCTTTTCCAAGTTCTTAACTGAAACTAAACTCGGAACTGTTCCATCAATCCTAACTGTAGCAACAGTGGCATAACCTAACTTTCTGTCCCCTTTTGCAGTATAGCAATAACCAGAATTACCATAAAGTATAACCATATTATCCTTTAGTCTAGCACCTTTTAAAGTATTATGAAAAATGTCATTATTATATCCCATTCCATTTTCGCCACTTAAAATCCTTTTTGTAGCACCAAACGATAACTGACCATTATTATATGTAATAACTGTTGCATCTACATAACTATATCTACTAGGACACACATTAGATGTAACACCACTATTCCATGTTTTAAATCCAATTGCAACTCCATCACGTACTGGTAAGATAAGATCAAAGTTACGATCATATAAAATATACCTTGGTTCACAACTTTGAGTATTACATGTCTTTTCTTCTCTTAATTGTAATTTATTATTATTACTTAATGTACAAGAAATGTTTTTATCATCTTT
>CATKEA010000057.1 GCA_949746915.1 uncultured Bacilli bacterium | reverse complement strand
AATGATAAAAATCTTTAGAATTATTATAATTTTTATTCTCAAATATTATGAAAAATAGTATAATTAGGTAACGGGGTGATATGATGTTTGAAAATAAAAAGATTTTGATTTTAGGTTTTGCTCGTAGTGGTTATGATGCAGCTAAATTATTAGCTAAGAGGGGTAATCATGTACTTATCAACGATGGTCAGGATGAAAGTAACAGTGAGCAGGGTAAAATTAGTGAATTAAAGGAACTTGGTGTTCAATTCTTTTTTGGTAGTCATCCTGATGATTTATTAGATTCTTCGTATGATTTTCTTATAAAGAATCCTGGGGTTCCAATTGACCATAAGTATGTTCTTAAGGCTAATGTTCTTGGTATACCTGTTATCAATGAGGCTGAAATGGCATTTAGAATGCTTTCTGGCGAGAAAAAGTTTAAATTAGTAGCAATTACTGGTACTAATGGAAAAACGACTACAACGACCCTTATTTATCGTTTTTTAAGTACATTTAGAAATGGTGTTCATTTAACTGGTAATATTGGGTATCCACTTAGTGGTTTTATCGATGATATTAAAGATGAAGATATTGTTGTTATGGAAACATCTTGTCAACAACTTGAAAATTTAGATATGTTTAAACCTGATATAGCAGTACTTACTAATATAAGTGAAGCTCATTTAGAGTTTATGAAGACATATGAGCATTATACTTATGTTAAAGGTAAAATTTTTAATAAGCAGACTGGTAATGAAATAGCTATTATTAATATGGGAGATAATGAATCTCTTAGACTTACAAAGAATATTAAGGCAACTACTAAGTATTTTTCTAGTAAATCGGAAATAAATGGTTGTTATATAAAAGATAATGCTATTTATTATTATTCAGATATGGTTGTTTTACTTTCTGATATAAAATTACGAGGTATTCATAATTATGAAAATATTATGGCTGCTATTATGGTTGCTAAGGAGTTTAATGTACCTAATAATATAATTAAAGAGGTATTAAGTAATTTTTCAGGTGTTGAGCATCGCTTAGAATTTGTTGATGATATTTTAGGTGTTAAATATTATAATGATACTGAGGCAACTAATATTAAGTGTACAAAGATTGCTTTATCATCTTTTAATGAAAATACAATATTATTGCTTGGTGGGTATGAACGAGGTCAAGACTTCAATGAGTTGAAGGATTATTGTGGTAATGTAAAGGCTATAGTTGGTATAGGTGAATGTCGAGAAAGAGTAAAACAGTTTGGAGACTCTATGAGTATAAAAACTGTAATTTGCGAGCATTTAAAGGAAGCATTTAATGAATGTGTAAAACTAAGTAATTCAGGAGATGTTGTACTTCTTAGTCCAGCTAGTGCTTCATGGGATCAATATAAGCAATGTGAAGATCGCGGAGATGAGTTTAAAAATTATGTTAGACAATTAAGTAAAAAAGGAGATAATGAATAATGAAAATCGTTGATGTAAAAGGAAGAGAAATATTAGATTCAAGAGGAAATCCAACTGTTGAGGTAGATGTTATATTAGAAAATGGTATTGTTGGTCGTGCTGCTGTTCCAAGTGGTGCTTCAACTGGTGTTCGTGAAGCTTTAGAATTACGTGATGGTGGAGATCGTTTCATGGGAAAAGGTGTTACTAAGGCTGTTAGTAATGTTAATGGTCCACTTAGAGATTTAGTTATTGGGCTTGATGTAGAGGATCAGAAGACTCTTGATTATAAAATGATTGAATTAGATGGTACTAAAACAAAGTCAAAATTTGGGGCTAATGCTATTTTGGGTATTTCTATGGCTGCTATTAAAGCAAGTGCTTTAAGTAAGGGATTACCATTGTATAAATATATTGGCGATGGTAAAACTTTGCCTGTACCAATGATGAATATTATTAATGGTGGGGCTCATGCTGATAATAAGCTTGATTTTCAAGAATTTATGATTATTCCACAAAGGGATACTATTAAAGAAAGAGTACGAGTTGGAGCTGAGGTTTTTCATAATTTAAAGAAGGTTCTTAATAGTAAAGGATTAGCTACTGGTGTTGGTGATGAAGGTGGTTTTGCTCCCGATCTTGAAAGTAATACTGAGGGATTTGAATTAATTATGGAGGCAATCAAAAAAGCTGGGTATGAGCCAGGAAAAGATGTTTGTTTAGGTATTGATGTTGCTGCTAGTGAATTTTATCAAGATGGAAAATATGTTTTGGCTGGTGAAGGAAGAAGTTTATCAACAGAAGAATTAGTAGATTTTTATGAAGAATTAGTTAATAAGTATCCAATTATTTCAATTGAAGATCCAGTAGATGAGAATGATTGGGATGGATTTAGATTAATTACTGAGCGTTTAGGAAGTAAAGTTCAATTAGTTGGTGATGACTTATTTGTTACAAATAAAGAATGTTTACAAATGGGGATTGATAATCATGCTGGTAATGCTATTCTTTTAAAGGTTAATCAGATTGGTACAATTACTGAAACTTTAGAAACTATTGAATTAGCTAGAGCTAATGGTTATAAAACAGTAATTTCACATAGAAGTGGTGAAACTGAAGATACTATTATAGCTGATTTAGCAGTTGGTTTAAATTTGGGGCAAATTAAAACTGGTTCTATGTCTAGGACTGATAGAGTTTGTAAATATAATCAATTAATACGTATAGAGGAAGAAATCGAACAATAAGGTTCGATTTTTTTGTTGCATGTGTTATAATTATTATAGGTGATAGTAATGATTTTAGTTGATAAAGATATAAAATCTTTAGGTGATAAGTTAATTATTGAGGGTTATGATGAAGATTGTGTTGGAGCAGTTTCTTACGATGTAAAAGCTGATATATTTTTCAAGTCATCTGAGACAGATAGTTATGATAGATATGTTTTAAAACCTAATGAGTATATTATAGTAAAAACAAAGGAAAGAATTCATGTACTGGATAATTTATTGGGAATAATTGGTGAAAAAAATTCATTAATTAGATTGGGATTATTGGTATCTGGTCCACGATATCAACCTGGTCATAAAACATATATTTATCTTAGAGTATTAAATGTTTCTTCTAATAGTATTACTTTAAATAGTGGATTAGAAATTGCACAGATTTTTTTTGAAAAATTAACCTCTATTCCAGATAATTGTTATGATAAAATAGAATGTTCATCTTTTAATGATGAAACTACTTATATTGGTTTTGGTAAATATGATAGTTGTTATAATGACATGTTGAAGTAATTTTTAAATTTGGTGAAAATGCTTAATTTTATTTGATTTTTTTTATGAAATATGTTAAATTAGTTAGTAGACGAACGGAGGGATAAAAATGGAAACTTTTTTATTTATAGTATCAATTCTTTTAATCGTAATTGTCCTTTTACAAAGTAATAAAGCCGAGGGAGCTGCACAGATTATTTCAGGTGGAAATTCTGATTTGTTTAGTCAACGTAAGGAACGTGGTGCTGAATTAGTAATAAGCAGAGTAACAATGGCTTTAGGTTTGATTTTCTTTATAGTAAGTTTAATAATGGATTTAATGTAAAATAAGGGCAATAAGCTCTTTTTTTGTTGTGATTTTAGGTATTTTTACTTATAATATAAGTAGTAGCATAAAGGAGAGTCATTATGAAAGATAGAATATTAAAAATATTAGAGGAAGCAGGTAAGGCACTTTCACTAGAGGAGCTTGATCATATTCTTGGTTTAAAAACGTCAGAGGAGTATTTAGAACTTACTAATATTATTAGAAGTTTGTGTAGTGATTATACTATTTATCATTCTAATAAAGATTGTTATATGTTAATGGATAAAGGTCCTTTGAAGAAGGGAATTTTACGTTCAAATAAAAGAGGATATGGTTTTGTTGAAATAGAAAATCAGGAAGAAGATATTTATATTTCTGAAGAAAATATGAATGGTGCAATTCATAATGATCATGTTTTAGTAGAAGAGCTTCATAGGAAAAAAGATGGTAGAATTGAAGGTAGAGTATTAAAAATTGTAAAGAGAGAACTACAATCTGTTGTTGGAGAGATTAGTTTTAAAAAGAAAATTGGTGTTGTTACACCAGATGATAGTAAGCTTCATTTTAAGGTTATTATTCCAAAAGGACAAGCTAAAGGTGCTGTTGATGGTCACAAAGTACTTGTTAATATTCTTTCTCAATCTAAAGAAAATAGTTATCGTGGAGAAATTGTTAAGATATTAGGTCATAAAAATGATCCTGGTGTTGATATATTGTCTATTGTTTATAAATATGATATAGAAGATACTTTTCCAGATGAAGTAATTAAAGAACTTGAAGATATTAAAGATGAAGTAAGTGCTGATGATAAAAATGGTAGAAGAGATTTAACTAATGAGTGTATTTTTACTATAGATGGCGATGATACTAAGGACATAGATGATGCGATTAGTATTGAAAAGATAGCTAATGGTAATTATAAATTAGGTGTTCATATTGCTGATGTTAGTTATTATGTTAAGGAAGGAACAGCTTTAGATAATGATGCTATGAATCGTGGAACTAGTGTTTATTTAGTTGATCGTGTTATTCCTATGCTTCCACATCAACTTTCAAATGGTATTTGTTCATTGAATCCTAATGTAGAAAGACTTGCTATTTCTTGCGTTATGGAAATAGATAGCAATGGAAATATAAAAGATTATGAGATTTTTGAAAGTGTTATAAAGTCTAGAATTCAGATGACATATAAAAAAGTTAACAGTGTTTTAGAAGATAATGTTGTTCCAGTTGGTTATGAAGAATATGCTGATAAGCTTTATTTGATGGAAGATTTAGCTAAGATTTTGCGTAAGGCAAAGCTTAATAGAGGTTATTTGGATTTTGATGTTGATGAGGCAAAGATATTAGTTGATGATAATTGTCATCCTACTGATATAGTCCTTAGAAATAGAGGAATTGGAGAAAATTTAATAGAGGATTTTATGATAATTGCTAATGAATGTGTTGCTAGTCATATTTTCTTTATGGAACTACCATTTATTTATCGTGTTCATGAGTATCCAAAAGAAGAAAAAATTCATGAATTCCTGTCATTTATTAGTTCTTTAGGATATGTTTATCATGGTAATATGAAGGATACTAATCCTAAGTCAATTCAGAAATTACTTGATTTTTTGAAGGATAAAAAAGAGTTTAAAATTTTGTCTAGTTTACTTTTAAGAAATATGCAGAAAGCTGTTTATAGACCAGAAAATTTAGGCCATTATGGACTTGCTAGTAAATGCTATACACATTTTACGTCACCTATTAGAAGATATCCTGATACTACGGTTCATAGGTTGCTTAGAACATATTTATTTAATGGAGATATGTCTAGTGAAACAATTAGACATTGGCAAGAGAAATTAGTGTTTATTGGGGAAAATTCTTCAGCTCGTGAAAGGGCTTCTATTAATTGTGAAAGAGAAGTAGAAGACATGAAAATGGCTGAATATATGGAGGATCATATTGGTGAGAAATTTGAAGGAATGATTTCTTCAGTTACTAATTTTGGATTATTTATTGAACTTGATAATTTGGTGGAAGGATTATGTCGTCTTAGTGATATGGATGATTTTTATCATTATGATGAAGTTACAATGTCTGTTATTGGTGAAAGAAAGAAAAAGAAGTATACTATTGGTGATAGAGTAGTTGTAAGGGTTAAATCAGCATCAAAAGAAGAGCAAACTATTGATTTTGAAATTTTAAGTAAAGTAGAAGTGGATGTAGATAGTAATGAAAGTGGTTCAAAGACTAACATATAAACAAATTTTCGAATGTATATTAGTTCTGATACTTTTGTTTGTTGCTACAATTTGTACTTATATGTTTATTTTATATACTGGTAATTCAGATGATTCTATTGGTAATAATGATATTATTGATAAAGAGTTAGTTAATAAGGAACAAAATGACTATTTATCGCTTGTTATGATTGGAGATAGTTTAATACATGAGGCAGTTTATGCGGATGCGCATAATGAGAATGGTTTTGATTTTAAACCAATGTTTCAATATGTTAAACCTATTATAAGTAAGTATGATTTAGCTTTTTATAATCAGGAGTCTATTTTGGGAGGTAGTGAAATAGGTCTTTCTACTTATCCACAGTTTAATTCCCCTTATGAGGTTGGGGATGCTTTTATTGATATGGGTTTTAATATAGTATCACTTGCTAATAATCATACATTAGATCGTGGTGAGAGAGCTATAAAGAATTCTCGAGATTATTGGAATAGCAAGGGTGTTTTAGTAAATGGTAGTGCTACTAGTTATGAAGAAAGAAATAACTTTAAAATTATGAAAAAGAATAATATTACATATACTATGTTGGCATATACTGATTATACAAATGGTTTATCTACATATGGTAATGATTATTTGGTTAATCGTATTAATTTTGATGTTATAAAGAGTGATATAGAGGCTGTTCGTGATAAGGTTGATGTTTTAATGGTTTCTGTTCATTTTGGAGAGGAATATAATTTGAATGTTACACAACGACAAAGAGAAGTAGCTGAATTTTTAGCTGAGAATGGTGTTGATATTGTTATTGGACATCATACTCATGTTGTTGGAAAAATAGATTATATTGGTGATACACTTGTTATATATTCACTTGGAAATTTTATTTCAGCTCAAAGAGGTATTGAACGTTTGACAGGTCTTATGGCTTCTGTTAATATTCATAAAAAAACAAAAGATGGAGTTAGTGTTATTACTTTAGAAAATCCAACAGCAGAACTTGTTTATACTTATACTGATTATATTAATGGTAGACGTAAAAATTTTCGAATTTATCCTTATAGTATGTTAAATGATACATTGTTACCTAATTATAAGAGTTATTATGATAAATATATGAATATTGTTGTAGGCGATAATATAAAAATAGAAAAAAGGTGATAAAATGGAAATAGTTAATCGTGTAGCTAAGCATGACTATTTTGTTATTGAAGAAATTGAATGTGGTATTGCACTTACTGGTACAGAAATAAAATCTATAAGAAATGGTGAGTGTAATATTAGAGATAGCTATGGTATTGTAAAGAACAATGAAGTTTTTTTACTAAATATGTTTGTTAGTCCTTATAAGGAGGGCAATATTTTTAATCATAAAGAAACACGTACAAGGAAACTGTTGCTGCATAAGAAAGAAATATTTAAACTTAATAATAAGATAAAACTTGAAGGTTTTACTTTGATTCCATTGAAGTTATATTTGAAAAATGGGAGATGTAAAGTTCTTTTAGGTCTTTGTAAAGGTAAGAAAAATTATGATAAGAGGGAGACAATTAAAGAACGTGATATTAAACGTCAAGTAGAAAAAACGTTAAAAAATAGATATTAAAAAAATAAGCAAATAGCTTATTTTT
>CATKEA010000056.1 GCA_949746915.1 uncultured Bacilli bacterium | reverse complement strand
ATAAAAAATTAGATGATTTTTATAATAATTTATCAGTTAGTGATATTGGTACATTTTATTATGATGCTAGTGGTCGTCTTTCTTTTATACTTTATTTATATGATGTTAATAAAAGTAGAGAAGTGCCATACTTTTTTAAAGTTAATAGTAGTGGTGAAGTAAGTTATTCAGAATTTTTCTCTTAGAAGGAAGTTTTTCCTTCTTTTTTCATATAATAAAGTAGGAGGGATATAATGGATGAAGAGTATGATATAGTTGCTATAAATAGTATTGAAATTACTGATAACCTTATAGATATTAGAGATAAATATGAATATATGTTAGGGCATGTAGATAGAGCTATTAATATACCAATGAATTATTTATATATGAATCCAGAAAACTATTTGGATAAAGAAAAAACTTATTATCTTTATTGCGATTATGGAATGAAGAGTCGTAAACTGTCTATTTTTTTAAATGATCTTGGATTTAAAACAGTAAGTTTAATTGGTGGGTATGAAAAATACATAGAAAAGTAATATTTACTTTTAAATATTTTAAAACTGTATTATAATTAATACTAGGTGATAGAATGAGTGATCAGATTAAAACACTAGTTGATAATGCAGTTTTCTTTTTATCATCATTTGGTCCGATATCTGGAGTGTTATTAATTTATTTAGAATCTATTATACCAATATTGCCACTTTCTGTTTTTATAGCCCTTAATATAATTACTTTTGGAGATGTTATTGTTTTTTTAATATCACTTTTTGCAACTGTTTTGGGATGTACTACATCGTTTTTCTTTTTTAGATATTTCTTTAGTAAAAAATTTAGAAAGTTTTATAAGAAAGATAAGGTAAAACAGATAGAGGATTTGATGAAAAAACTGTCTAGAATAAGTTTTACGAATTTAACTATTATTCTTGCTTTACCATTTACTCCAGCATTTTTAGTTAATATAGCAGCTGGTTTATCTAGGATGCCAGCAAAAAGATTTTTATGTGCTTGTGTTATTGGAAAAGCATTTATGGTTTACTTTTGGGGCTATGTTGGGACAAGCTTATTTGAAAGTGTTACAGATATTACGGTTTTATTAAAAATTGGTTTTATGCTTATTAGTGCCTACGCTATATCAAAGACAGTAAGTAAAAAGTTTGATATTTAAGGAGGAATTATGGATTATATTGTAATTGGTTTGTTAGTTGTTATACTAGTATTACTAGTTTTGGTTTTTAATAAGAAAAATAATGATAGTGAAATGACTGAAAGACTTGGAAGATTTGAGGTTACTATCCTTAAAGAAGTTAGTGATTTTAAATCTAGTTTGACAAAAGATTTGAATAGTGATTTTACTGCATTGAATGAAAGAATTGAAAATAAACTTAATAGAATAAATGATAAAGTTAATGAAAGGCTTGATCAAAATTTTGAAAAGACAAATAAGACATTTACTAATGTTTTGGAGAGACTTAGTAAAATAGATGAAGCTCAAAAAAAGATAGAAACTTTATCTACTGATATTGTTTCTTTACAAAGTATATTGACAGATAAGAAAAGTAGGGGGATTTTTGGGGAGGTTAATCTTAAACATATATTGACAAGTGTTTTTGGAGAAAAGAATGATAAATTGTATAGTTTACAGTATACACTTCCAAATGGAACAATAGTAGATAGTATTTTATTTGCGCCAGAACCGCTTGGTACAATTGGAATTGATTCAAAGTTTCCCCTTGAAAATTATCAATTGATGGTTGATAAAAAGAAAACGGAAACAGAAAGAGCAATGTATGAAAAGCAATTTAAACTTGATGTCAAGAAACATATAGATGCTATTAGTTCTAAATACATAATACCTGGTGTTACAAGTAATCAAGCTATTATGTTTTTACCAGCAGAGGCTATTTTTGCGGAGATAAATGCATATCATCAGGATATAATTGATTATGCATATAAAAGAAATGTGTGGATTACTTCACCAACAACTCTTATTTCAACGCTTAGTGTGATAGAAATGATTGTAAAGAATATTGAGAGAGATAAATATACTTCTATTATTCATGATGAACTTAATAAACTTGGACTTGAGTTTTCACGTTATAAGGAACGTTGGGATAAATTGGCTAGAAGTATTCAAGTTGTCAATAAGGATGTTGAAAGCGTTCATATAACAACAGAGAAAATTAGTAAGAAATTTGAAATAATTAATCAGGTAGAAATGGAAAAATTAGATTACGAAATAGATGAAGAGATTTAGTAGGAGGAATAAAAATGGGTGCAGTTAAATCAAAGAAAAATACAAAATTGTTACAAGAGGAAACAGCTGAAATTAAGATAAAGGGTGTTAAAAAGAAAAAGTCAAATAAAAGTAGTAGTGATCTTAAGGTAGTAGATAAGATTAGTCTTGTTTTATTGATTTTAGTTATTATTGAAGTAGTAATGGTACCAATACTTATTTTTTCTGGCATTACAAGAACAATACCAATAGTTATGTTTTTGGTTGTACCAACTATTTTTGTAGTAATTATGTATATTCTGATAAGAAGTATTTTAAAGGATACTAGTAATAAGGTTCAGGTAAATCATTATTCTGATAACGATAATGAGGAAATAGATGCTAATGAGAAGGAACTTAAAAGAGTAGAAGTTACTAAAACACGTATGAGGAGAAGTTCAAATAAATAGGTATAAACGAATTTGTTTATATCTTTTTTAATCTTTATGTTAAAATTTTTATATGGTATATGATGAATGAAAATAGTAATATAAATAAGAAAAGATTAATAGTTCTAAGATTTTTGGTATTTGTTGTAACAACACTTACTATTCATAATAAAGATAGTATGTTTTATAATGTAGCAACAGTGGATGGAAGCCAAATAGTACTTAATTGTACAGTGATATATAGAATAGTTTGTATTCTTGTATCTTAAATGATAAAAGTATTTTCAACTAATATGAATTGAAGATATTTTTTCTGTATAAATTTCTAAATAAAAAACAATACTATAAATAGTTGATTGTTAATAAAATATTATAGGTGGAGTATATGTATCGTACGTTTTTCTTTCTAATAGGCTTTTCTCTAATGGTAACGGGACTCACTTATATAATAGTTTACTTAAATTTACTTACTTTGGGATATACTTATTTAGAATATTTTTACTTTATACTTAGTAGAATAGAATGTAGTTTTCTACCTATAGGTTTTATAATCATTAGTTTGTGTATATTTACTAAAGGGGATCGAGAAAATGATATATATTTATGATGTGTTACTTAATTTTAATGATATAGATAAAGTTTATGAGTTTTATGAATGGAATGTTGATGATGCAGTTGATCATATAAAAAGAATACCACTTATAAAAGTTGATACTGCAACAATAGATGATTTTGTATTTGGTAAAGTAGTTGTTTCAACTGATCTTTTGGATATAATTTATCATAAAACAGAGATTTTTAATAAAAGAAAGATTGTTAGAGAAGATTATATATCTTTATTTACTGATGGTAGAGTAGTAATTGCCTTAGAGTTTAATAAAGATGGTTTATCTTTATGTAAAAGTAGACTTTTACTTGATGAGGAAACAGAGATTGCCAATTTGGCTAAAAAGATGGATCTTACTAACGTTGAATATAATTTAGTTGAAAAATATAAAGATAATAGTTATTTAACTAGAAGTGAAAGAGGAATAAAAAATTATTTAGTTAATGAGATAAATAATTCTTATCAAAATAAAAATTATGATAAGCTTAGATATCTTTATGTTGAGTGTTTTGGTAATAAAAAAAATGACATTCAAGAAATGTATTATTCGCTTATTAATAGTATGAATAGTACTCTTAATGAAAATCATTTTAAAATTTATAATTTATTAAAACTAAGTTGTAAAAAGATTTAGTAATTGATTTGCATACTTTTTTTGATTTCAGCCATTGTTTCTTTGGCTTTTTTTTGTGCTACAGAATTTCCTTTTTCTAAAACTTTTTTAACTTCATCTTGATGTTCTAAATAATATTGGCGTTTTTCGTGAATTGGTTTTAAAAACTCTAGCATATTATTGATAAGTTCTTTTTTACATGCTACACATCCACGTTCTCCATTTTTACATTCTTTGCAGACAGTTTCAATATTTTTGTTTTCTATTAGTTTATGGTAGTAGTAGACCATACAAATATCTGGGTTTGCTTTATCATCTTTTTTAATTTTATTTGGATCAGTTACTGCTCCCATAATTTTTTTAGTAATAGTTTCTTCATCATCTTTTAAATAGATAGCATTTCCTAGACTTTTACCCATTTTTTCATTTCCATCTAAACCTTTAATTCTTGCAGTTTTAGAAATAAAGTGTTTTGGTTCAACTAAAATGTTACCGTAGATGGAATTAAATTTTCTAACTATTTCACGAGTTTGTTCAATTAAAGGTAATTGATCTTCTCCAACTGGGATAAGACTACCTTTGAAAGAAGTTATATCAGCAGCTTGACTTACAGGATATCCAACGAATCCATAGGTAACACTTTCTCCGTCATTACCAAATATGGCTTTTTTTTGTGCTATTTCTGTTTTAACAGTAGGATTTCTATATAATCGAGCCATTGTTACTAAATTTGAATAGAAAACAGTTAATTCAGCTATTTCAGGTATAGTTGATTGAATAAAAATATGAACTTTATTTGGATCTATTCCAATTGATAAGATATCAGTAGTTAACTCATAGACATTACGTCTTACCATTTCAGGTTCATGAAAATGATCTGTAAGGGCTTGAACATCAGCTATTTCTAGATAAAATTCGTAGTCTTTTTCTTGTAACTTTAACCAATTATTGCAAGCTCCAAATAAGTGACCAAAGTGTAAATTACCAGTAGGTCTAATACCAGTTAATATTGTTTCTTTCATAAATATACCTCCTTTTTATTATTTTAACATTACTTATAACTAATTGACTAGTTTTTTTAAGTATTTTTCTAAATTACTAAGAATCGACAATATTCGACATATCTTTTTTGTATTATGTAGTTGGGTGATGTTAATGAAGATAAAGTTTAGTTTTTTTGCCGCAACATTCGCAACTGTTTTAATAACGATATTAGTAGCTGATATTTTTTATAAAAGATATAATGAAGAGTATCAAGATGTCTTTTTAGATAATAACAATCTTTTTTTCTTACAACAGGGTGTTTATAGTAATTTAGATGCAGTATCAAAAAATTGTAAGAAGTTAGATCAATATACGATAGTTGAAGAGGATAATAAATACTATGTATATATTGGGGTTACTAGTAATCAGAATTTGGCTAATAAAGTGCAAAATTATTTTAAAGAAGAAGGGATTGATATTTATATAAAAGAGTTAAATATTCGTAACGAGGCTTTTATTAATGAGGTAGAACAATATGATATTTTATTAGATAGTTCTAATACACTTAAAGAAGTTAATTCAGTTATGAAATCAGTTTTAGCTACTTATGAAGAAATAGTGTTAAAAAAGTAAGAGAATGTTAATTTTTTGGTAAATAATATATATGTGGTGATTAGTTTGAGATTAAAAGATTTACCAGAAATGGAAAGACCTAGAGAAAGATTACTTTTATGTGGTGTAGAAAGTTTGTCTTTTGAAGAGTTATTAGCAATTATTATTAAGACTGGTTCTAAGAAAAAGTCTAGTAAACAGCTTGCTCTAGAAGTACTTAGTCTTTTTGGAATAGATGGACTTAAAGATATAACAGTTAATGGACTTTGTCAAATAGATGGAATTGGTAAGGTTAAAGCTATTGAAATAATTAGTTCAATTGAACTTGGTAAGAGAATAGTTGCTAGTAGTAGACTTAAGACAAGGTATTTATTAAGAACATCTAAAGAGATTTATGAGTTTAATAAGTATCTTTTTGTAGATAAGAAACAAGAGTGTTTTTATTGTTTATATTTTAATAATAAACAGGAGTTAATTGAAAGGAAATTGTTATTTATGGGAACTATTAATCGTAGTGTTGTTCATCCAAGAGAAGTCTTTAAAGAAGCATATTTATGTAGTGCTTCATCAATTGTTTGTTTACATAATCATCCAAGTGGTGATATTAGGCCTAGTTTAGAAGATAAAAAGATAACTAATGCTTTAATAGAGATAGGTAGAATGAATGGAATACCAGTAGTAGATCATTTAATTTTTGGAGATGCTTCTTATTATAGTTTTTATGATGATGGGAAGATTATAAATATGTAATGAATTATAAGAAGAACTTTTTTAAGAAAAATAAAGCTTTAGTTATATTATTTTCAGTAATCATTTTATTCTTTTTAGTACTTTCTATTTATCTTAATCATTATGATGTTAATTTTTCATATCTTAGAGATGGATATTATAGGGTAATTAGTTTCTTTTCTAGGAAAGTTGATGTTAATTATGATTATGTAAGTAAGGGAAATATTGAAGTGTTACAGAAACGTGTTAATGAGCTTGAGAAGATGTTAGGCTTTAAGCAGACAAATAGTACTTTAGAGGTTGTAAACTGTAATATTGTATCTTATAGTATGCTTGATTTATTTGATACATTAGTTATTAATAAGGGAAGTAGAGATGGCTTAAAGGTGAATATGCTTGCTATTAATGATGCTGGTGTTGTTGGTGTTATAAGTAAGGTATATAAAAATACTAGTGAGGTTAAACTTTTGACAGCAGATGTTAATATACCAGTAAAGATAAATGGGGTGAATGCTATTTTGAATGATTATAGTGATGGTTATTTGATAGCTAGTTTAATTAATAGTAAGGAAAATATTGAGAAGGGAGCAATTGTTGTAACTAGTGAAGTTGGTGGAATGTATATGGCAAATATGAAAGTTGGAGTAGTTGAAGATTTCTATATAGATGAGGTTGGAGTAGAAAAAAATATTAAGATAAAAACAGACGTTGATTTTTATAATTTAAATTATCTTAGTATTTTAGTAGGTAATGGTAATGGTTAAAGTTATTTTTCTATTATTACTAAGTATTTTAATAGATGGACTTCTTTCTAGTTATTTTACATTTATAACACCGTTTGTATTTATAGGAACTTGTATTTATGTATATCCGATGTTGAAAGTTAAAAAACAAAGATATTGTTTTCTTATATATTTTTTAGTATATGATTTATTGTTCAGTAATGTTTTTTT
>CATKEA010000055.1 GCA_949746915.1 uncultured Bacilli bacterium | reverse complement strand
TTAATAACAACAAAAATTTGCTGTTCAATGTATACTTCTATTTATTCTATTTTTAATTTCAGCATTATTAATAAATTTAGATTGATAAATAGAGAAATATATAGTTTATGGTTTTTTTCTTTATTTTGGGTACACGAAATAATCCTTATGTCTTTTTTAATAAGGTTCTATAATTAATTTTTTGTAATTGTAAAATCTGTTCGGAAATTTTGCAGAAATGCTCGAAATTACTTGACTTATGATAAGTAAATATGCAATAATAATATATGCATAGCGTTTCTGCTGTGTGTCAAATTCTCGCCAGTTCTGGCATTGAATTTGTGTGTTTATCAAGACCTATCTTTTCAGAGGTGTTGCAGCACCGTTTGCATGATTTGGATAGGTCTTTTGTATTTTGTTTTGTGTCATCTTGAAGATAAGTATAGAACTTTCGTTTGCTTTTGTCAATAGTTTTTGCAGAATAAATGTTCGCTACCTTATTCCAATTGTGGAAATATTATACACTAAAAAACTACCAACACAGATTAAATGTTATTGATAGTTTATTTCAGAACAATATTTTATTTAGGAATATGAGTATTACATAGTCTTTGAAAGCGTTATACATTAGTATGTTCATGAACTCTTTTTGTCTTGTACGAGCTTAGAAACTATTAATTGATGCTTTGATAAATAATCTATGCATATTTTTCTTGTCTTTTTAACTTCCTACTTTCATTTCTAACCTGCATTGCAAATTTGCAACACCTTTGTTTGAACCACCGCAAATTTGCAGCAGTTGGATTTAAAATAGCTTACTAGACGCTGATATTCGTTTATTTCAGACAATATTTATTTAATTGGTATTCTATACTTTTCGCTCTTTTCTCTCTTATACTGCTTTCTGTGACGCTGTAAAGTATTATTTCTTTCTTATAGTTTCATACATCTCTTTGTTATATGTATAACTTATATTCGTTTTTAAACTAGGTACTACTAAAATATAATTTTTTACTTGCAATTTCAACAAAATTCGATTATTATGTTTATATAATACAAAATTTATTTTTGCGGATATGATATCAATAGTTTTTATATTTGTTAGGTAATGTATTAATCCAATTGGGATTTTATGTTTTCGATTTTACAAAATGGTTAATCACCAGAATACACATTTAATATTTAAGTGAAAGTCGAATTTTTTATATTAGTAAGACAAATATTAAAAAAGTTGTTTATTATACTAAACTATAATAAAAGCATGAAGGGAATATCTATAAATGAATATTGACATAAAAAAAATACTTATACATATTCTTGAAATAGGGTGCAGTGGACTAATTGGAGTTGCTGTTACTATTGGTTACCAACATTTTTTTTCACAAAGCCATTCATTTACCTTTATAATAAAAGGCGAAGAAGTAGTTTTAACAGAATCAGAATTACAGAATGAATTAACTAAGACTCAAGATCAATTGACTTTTACACAAAATGAGTTGAATACAACTCAAAATAGTTTATCCGCAGCACAAGATGAATTAACAGAATTGAAGCAAACATTATCTTTAAAAGAAGATGAACTGATTTCTTTAAACAATCAACTCAATATTGCAGAAATAAATAAATCAATTATTGAAAGAGCTAAATCTTTTGCTGATTCTAATGATTTTTTTAATGCTCTGAATATTTTACATAGTGCTTCAAATAAAACATCTGAGATAAATATGTATATAAATGATTATACAACACAATACGAATTATCTATTATTGACCAAATAAATAATTTAAGTCAAGAAAACAAATTAGATGAAGCCAACATTATTGTTATAGATGCTCTAAAAATTATACCAGATAGTCAAATTTTAAAAGATAAACAACAAGAAATCGAAGATAGTTTCCCCAAAAACATGGTAGATATTGTTCCAGCATATGAAAGTGGTGGAAATGGATATAAAGAATATAGTACCACAAAAGAGGGAGCCACAGATTATTTTACAATGGCTGGGGTAAAATATACTAATGGAATAACTTTTGACGCAGATATTAATATATTATCTGACGGCATTACATGGGCTGTTTATAACTTAAACAATGAATATACTAGTTTAGAATTTGTCATTTGTCATGTTGATGGTACATATCTTGGAAATGAAACTTCACTTCAAATTTTTTATGATGGCATATTGAAGGAAGAAATTCCCTTAAAACCTGACATGATGCCAAAATCAGTATCTCTTGATGTTACAGGAGTAACTCAATTAAAAATGCAAGTTCATGAATCAGGGCTAGATCATCCATTATATGGATTAGGCAATCCTATATTAAAATAAATATTATATATAATACCCAATGAAAAATTTATCTATTCCAAAAAAGCCAGTTTATCAATTTAGGGCTGGCTTTTTATGTGGTCAATTAGATTAATCTTAAATGGTACTTTTTCAGGCGTGTTTCAAAAGAACTCTAATCCAGTTGACACTTTTTAATTGCTGGACAATTCAAACAGCCAGTGTTTATGCGGTTTCTAAGTCGTTTAAGGAATAAATGTTTGTCACCTTAATTTAAAACACGCCTTTTTTCATAATATGTATGCTGAAAATAGTTTATTTTCGTTATACTGTGTCCTCTATGGTCACACGACATTTTGAATATCTTCAATAGTCCTCTTTTAGCAAATCC
>CATKEA010000054.1 GCA_949746915.1 uncultured Bacilli bacterium | reverse complement strand
TTATATATATATTTTATATTTTTGTTTTTGCTTTCAACATTAAATATCTAATTAAAAGGGGTGATGTTTAATGCGTACTAAAAATTCTCTAAGAAATACGATTATATCATTTGTAGCTAACTTAATAACAATAATAGTTGGAATAGTAGCTCAAAGAATATTTATTAATGTTCTTGATAAAGAATATTTAGGAATTAATGGTTTATTTACGAATATTATTTCCATGCTTGGAATTGTTGAAATGGGTATTGGTTCTGCAATTATCTATAATTTGTATAAACCAGTAGCAGAAAATGATATTGATAAAATCAACGCATTAATGTTATTCTATAAAAAAAGTTATCAATTAATTGCTATTGTAATATTACTAATAGGTCTACTTATAACGCCCTTTTTAAACTTTTTTATAAGTGATATTCAAATTAATGATAATTTACAATTTATCTATATTTTATTTGTAATTGATATTGTCTGTTCATATGTCTTATCATATAAAAGATCAATTATTATTGCTAATCAAAAAAGTTATATAATTAATTTAATTCATATCATGTACTTAATAGTTCTTAATACTTTACAAATACTTGTTCTTATTCTTACTAAAAACTTTTATTTATACTTAATTATTAAAATAGTTGCTAGACTATTCGAAAATATCATTATTACTATTAAAGCAAACAAACTTTACTCATATCTAAATCCAACAGGTAAGCTTGATAAAGAAACTAAACAAGATATTATTAAGAAAGTTAAAGCATTGTTCTTTCACAAACTTGGTAGTTTCTTTGTACTTGGAACAGATAACATTATAATATCTAAGTTTTTAGGAGTAGTAACTGTCGGACTATATTCCAATTATTATTTAGTGATAAATGCTATTCAAAGTGTTTTTGGACAAGTTATAAATGTTTTAACACCTAGTGTAGGTAATTTATTAATAGAAGAAAATACTGAAAAAAACTATCAAGTATTTAAAAAAATAAGATTTTTAAATTTCTGGATTGCTACTTTTTCTGGAGTTGCAATATTAATTACAATGAATAGTTTCATAACCATTTGGCTAGAAAAAGAATATATATTATCTACTTTAGTATTAACTGTTTTAGTATTTGACTACTTTCAAAAATCTATGAGAACTAGTTACATGACTTTTAAAGAAGCAGCAGGAATTTACTATGAAGATAGATTCTGTCCATTAGTTGAATCCATTTTAAACATTCTTGCTTCGATAATCTTACTTAAATACTTTGGCCTAGCAGGAGTATTTATGGGAACAATTGTAAGCAGTATAGTTCTATGGGGATATAGTTATCCTAAATATGTCTACAAAAGATTATTTAATAGAAATTATCTAGATTATACAAAAGAAACAATTTGCTATATCATTATCTTTATCTTAATAGCATGCACTAGTTATTTTGTTTCATTACTAATTACTAGCCATAATGGATATATAACTTTTATTAAAAATTTAATAGTAGCTATAATAGTACCTAATATATTATTACTGTTATTATTTCATAAAACAGATAATTTCAAATACTACTTAGCTTTACTTAAACCAATTAGAAAGAAGGGGTAAAAATGACGAAAGGAAGATATATAAAACTTAATAAACATACAAAAATAGATAAAGTATTTAATGCCTTTGGTATTATTTTGCTTTTAATTAGTTTTGTTAGTTTAGGAATATTTAGTTATGCCTTATTTAAAATAAATGTCGCTCCAGTTAAATATTTAATTGCAGGTTATACAATTATCTTTGTAATATTCTCTATGCTTATCTGGATAATCTTAGGAAGAACTCATAAATTAATGAAAGTAATGGCTTTTATCATCACAATTACAATCTCAGCTTTCTTAGGATATTCAACTACCCATTTAAACAATACTTATGCATTTTTAAATAATACACAAGTAAAAGAGTATAATACTTTAAATTATTCTGTTGTAGTATTAAAAACAAGTCCATATAAAAATATAGAAAATTTAAATAGTAAAACAATTTCTTTCTTAGAGGATGATTATAAAGATGAAGTAAGAGAAGAAATATATAATAACATTAGTTATACTGAATTATTAGTAGATGATTTTGGTTATTTACCAGATTATTTATTAAAAGGAACAGTAGATGCTATTTGTATAGAAGATAGTTATTTAAATCTTATTGAAGAGGAAGTTACTGATTTTAAGGAATCAACAGAAAAAATTTATACTTTTGAAGTTAGTATCAAATCTCATCAAGAAGAAACTGAAAATATTGATGTTAAAGATAAACCATTTATTTTATATATAAGTGGTATAGATCAATATGGAAATGTCAATAATGTTCGTGGTAGAAGTGATGTAAATCAAATTGTTATAGTAAATCCTAAAACAAATCATATTTTATTAGTAAATACTCCAAGAGATTATTATGTTCAATTATCAGGTACAACAGGATTAAAAGATAAATTAACTCATGCTGGAATCTATGGTATAGAAAAAAGTATCAATACTTTAGAAGAGTTATATAATATTGATATTAATCACTACATGAGAGTAAATTTTGATACTTTAATCAAAGTGGTAGATGAGATAGGTGGAATCGATATTTATTCTGATGCAGCATTTATTCCATATACTAATCAAAGTGTTTATGTAAATAAGGGATGGAATCATATGGACGGAACTTTAGCCTTAGCCTATGCCCGTGAACGATATGCTTATACAACAGGAGATCATCACCGTGGTGCTAATCAACAACAAGTAATAACAGCTATCATTAATAAGGTTACTAAGTCACATGTTTTAGTTAGTAAATATAATGGTATCTTAAATACCCTTAATGGAACTTTTCAAACAGATATGAAAGTAGATATGATTACGTCATTTATTAAATATCAATTAGATAAAATGCCTTCTTGGCAAATAGAAAGTATTGCTGTTACAGGATATAATAGTTCGAATTATACAAATAGTATTGGTTATGGTGAACAAGTATTTGTAATGGAACCAGACTATAATAGTGTTTCAAAAGCAAGAAAGCGTATAGAAGAGGTGCTAAATGAAAGATAAAAAATATTTACTAGCTATACCACTTGTTATCTGGATGTTAATAATCTTTCTTTTTTCTAGCCAAAATGCTATTAAAAGTGAATCATTGAGTGATAGCTTAGTATCGACAACTATAGATATTGTTGTTAAGGTTACTAATATTAAAGTTAATACTCAAAAAAAAGAGAAAATTGTAGATAATACCAGGCTTTTTGTTAGAAAAACAGCACACTTTACTTCTTATTTTATATTAGGAATTTTAGCATATTTAATTTTTTCTAATGTTAATCTTCCTACTAAGAAAGTCATCTTTTATACTATACTTCTATGTTTCATTTACGCTTGTAGTGATGAGGCACATCAGTTATTTTCATCAGGACGAACAGCTAGAATATTAGATGTTTTAATAGATACATGTGGAAGTATGTGTGCTTGTTTTATAGCATACCACCTAAAGAAAGACAAACTATCAGTATAATTTGGCTTTCTTTTTATGTTAAATTTGTTATAAATATCAAGATATTTACTATAATATCATTGCATTTTTAACAATTTTGTGATATAATATGGCACATAAAAGAAGGGGTTGTAATCATGGAGGAATTTAATGTTTCGGAGTTTATTAATTATTATATAAGTAAATCACTTTTAGTAGTTGCATTTTTAGCACTTGGACTTGCTTGTAGTATTTTTTATACAGATGAGCTTCAAATACCACTATATAAATCTCAAACAAGTTTAGTATTGACTAGATCAAGTGATACAAGTACTATTACTAATACTGATATCTCTCTTAATAAAAACCTAGTATCAACATATCGAGAGATTATAAAGAGTCGTCGAATTCTCTCTAAAGTAATTAATAATTTAAATTTAGCTACAACAGAAAAAGAACTAAGTAAGGAAATAAGTGTTACAAGTGCTAATGATACTGAATTAATAATTATTTCTGTTGTAGATGAGGACAGTAAAAAGGCTCGAGATATAGCAAATGAAATTGCAACTGTTTTTAAAAAAGAAATAACAAGTATTTATAATATTGAAAATATAAGTATTGTCGATGAAGCTATTAGAGCTATTGAACCTTATAATGTCAGCGTAGTTAAACAATATTTAATCGGGGGGGGAGCTGGCTTCTTACTAGGAAGCTTGATAATAACAATTATTTTCTACTTCGATGATTCAATTAAGAAACCAGAAGATATTGAAGAAAAAATAGGTTTAAGTATCTTATCAACAGTTCCAAAATATAAAAATAAAAAGAAGAGAAAGAATAAAAAATAGGAGGGGTAAATATGTATAGTGAGTTAGTATTAAATGATGAGCCAAAAGCCGTTTTAAGTGAAACAATTCGTACACTTAGAACAAATTTACAGTTTGCATCAGTTGATAAAGAACTACATACGATTCTAATTACTAGTAGTATGCCTGGTGAAGGAAAAAGTTTTATTGCTGCCAATTTAGCAGTAGCTTTTGCTCAAAGTGGTTCTAAAGTATTATTGGTAGATTGTGATATTAGAAAAGGAAGACAACATTATATTTTTGGAAGCCATAATAAAAAAGGTTTATCCAATTTACTACTTGAAGATATTAAAACAAAATATAATGAATACATTAATGAAACAAAGATTAAAAATTTATCAGTAATGTTTCGTGGGATGACTCCACCAAATCCATCTGAATTACTAGGATCCGATAAAAATAAAGAATTAGTTTCTATTTTAAAAGCCAATTATGACATTGTAATATATGATTCAGCACCAATTAATGCTGGTTTAACTGATTCATTAATTATGAGTAGATTAGTAGATGGAGTTGTAATAGTTAGTGCATGTAAATCAACTCCAAAGAATCTTTTGATGAATACTAAGAAAAGTTTGCAAAATGTTAATGCTAATATTTTAGGGGTTGTACTAAATCGTGCTAATGGTGGAGCAAAGAAATATTATGGTCACTACTATGGATAAAAAAATAGATATTCATGCTCATGCTTTACCAGGTATTGATGATGGTGCTAAAAATATTGAAGAAAGTATAGAAGTTATCAATTACTTAGTTAAAAGTGGTATTACAGACATTGTTCTTACACCACATTATATACAAGATACTAATTATAAAGCAAATGAAGTTATTAGAGATAATCTTTTAAAAGAACTTCAAGAGAAAATAAAGCCTATTAATAGTGATATTAATTTATATTTAGGTAATGAAGTATATATATGTGAAAATATTATTGATTTATTAGAACGTCACGAAATTAGTACTCTTAATGATTCTAGATATATGTTAATTGAATTACCTTTAACAGGGTATATAAACAATTTACAAAATATTTTATGGGAATTATCTAGTTATGGAATTATTCCAATAATAGCACACCCAGAACGCTATCAATTTATTCAAAAGAATAGAGATAGAATAAAAGAATTATTAGAATTTAACTGTTTATTACAATGTAATGTTGATAGCTTAACAGGAAAATATGGCAAAAAAGCAAAGAAATTAATGAAATGGCTTTTAAAAAATAATTTAGTTCATTTTATAGCTACTGATACTCACTATATAGAAGATAGTGGGGAGTTAAATTGGTCTTATAAAAAGTTAAAAAAATTAATTGGAGAAACACGTTATCATGAATTAACTTATGATAATCAAGTAAAAGCACTAGAGGATAAAGATTTAGATGCTAGTAGTAATTTACAATATTTAATAAAAAAAGAGAGAAATTAATTATGAAACAATTAGGATTTTTAATGAATCAACTTGGAGAAGTAAAGTTTTTTGGAGAGTATAAGGACCAGTATGACAAAAATAATCGGCATCAAGTTCATGATTTTAGTTTTACTGATGAAATAGAAGAATCCTTATTTTTTAAAAGATTAAATGTTAAGTGTGATAAGGAAAAAGGGTTATATGGAAAAGCTATTGATCTTAGTCTACAAGGTTTAGTTATGTTGTTAAATATTAGTAGTAAAGATATTAGTAAGATGATTATGTATGTTCCACTACAAGATAAAATAACAGTCTTTCAAAAAGATTCGCTAGCAGCAATGAATAATCTTTTAATGAGTTTTGATGAAGTTAAAATTGTGGCACCTACTAATCAGTTTATTACGGATAAAGATTGTTTTTTTAGCTTAAATGCTTTTTACAAGGCGTACGATATAGAAATAGATAAGGATAAAAGACTTCTAAAAAAATAGAAGTTTTTATTTTACTATGAACAAAGATAATATTATAGTCTTAATGAATTTATAATTAAGAAGATAAATTATATGAAGATATTATTATTTACTCTTAGATACTTTTTCATATAACAGGCGCAAAAAATTTGATGCTTCTATAATCACCAAATATTTTGTAGCATAGAGTAATATACAATTTAATGACAACTTCCAAAAACACTTAAGCCCTTAAAATCTTAATTTTATTTATACAAAAAAGTCTATGAAAATCATAGACTTTTTTTAATTTTTTAAGGTGTTGCCTTATTAATAATTTCTGCTTTACATAGTGATACAAAAGCTGGATTACTATTATTGTTACCAACAACTACAACCATTCCATATTCACTTCTTAAAATTGTTCCTTGAGCAACTGTTTGACCACCAGAGTTGATGTCAACAGCGGTAGTTCCAACTGGTAAATAAGTTCTAATGGCAGCTTCACAATTAGCATCACAACCTGTTGGAGTAGGAACAGGAGCAGGTAGATAAGTGATTGCATTATTATAAACACTACTAGTAATTGTAATTGATGCTATTCTGCATAATGATATAGCTTCTTCTGGAACACCCTGATTATTAATTAATTGAAATAATCCAGAATTAGGATTATTATTAGGACCAGGTAAAAGAGAACCAGGTCTACCGCTTGCATTATTACCACTTTCCATTGCAATAATTAGATTATCATTAGGATAAAGTGTAATAATTTGTTGAATAATATTTCTCATCTGATCAACACAGAAACAAGAAGTAGAGTTAGCATTACTACCTGTTGGTCCCGTTGGTCCTGTTGGTCCTGTTGGTCCTGTTGGTCCCGTTGGTCCTGTTGGTCCTGTTGCACCCGTTGGTCCTGTTGGTCCTGTCGCTCATGGTTAAAAGTGGCACACCTCATTTATCCCAGTATCTATAAGGGTTTGCTATTGATAGATTATCACATTTAACCCTAATTTGATAGTA
>CATKEA010000053.1 GCA_949746915.1 uncultured Bacilli bacterium | reverse complement strand
TATGAATAAAAAAATAGCATTTGATCAGGAAATAAATTTTATAAAGGATGAGCGTTTGGCTTCTTGTTTGAGAAAATTAGTTGAGTTACTTCCTGATTATTTTTTTGAAGTACCAGCATCTTCAACTGGAAAGTATCATCCAGCTTTTGCTCTTGGGGATGGTGGATTAGTTAGGCATACAAAGGTAGCTGTTAGAATAGCTTATGAACTTTTGCAAGATCCACTTATTGGTGATAAATATACAGATAATGAGAAGGATTTAATGATAATTGCCTTGGTTATTCATGATGGTATAAAATATGGAATACCTAAGGCACGGTATACAAGATTTGATCATCCTTTATTAAGTGGAAAATTTGTTCGCGATAATAAAGATGCTTTAAGTTTTTCTGATAGTGAGATTGATTTTTTAAACGAAGTTATTGCTAGTCATATGGGAATATGGAATAAGGATTTTGATGGTAATGAGATATTGCCAATTCCAAAGACAAAGTATCAAAATTTTGTTCATATGTGTGATTATTTGTCTAGTAAGAAATTTTTAGCAGTTAATTTTGATGAAAATAATAATATTATCAGTTAATTTTAGGGGGATTTTGAAATGGAAAAAGGTAAAATAATTGTAATTGAAGGAACTGATTGTTCTGGAAAGGAAACACAAAGTAAGCTATTAGTTGATAATTTAATAAAAAATGGAAAAAAGGCTATTGTATTATCTTTTCCAATGTATAATACTGCAACTGGTAAAATAGTTGGTGGTCCTTATTTAGGAAAAAAAGAAATAACTGATTGTTATTTTGACGAGGGAGCAGTTAATGTTGACCCTCATATTGCGGCTCTTTATTTTGCTGCTGATAGAAAGTATAATATTTCTAAAGTTTTTGAATATGTTAATCAAGGTTACTATGTTATATTGGATAGATATATATCTTCAAATATGGCTTATCAAGGGTGTAAAATTACAGATAAAGAAGAAAGATTTAATATGTTTCAATGGATTGATAAGTTGGAATATTGGTTACTTGATTTACCTAAACCAGATAAAACAATTTTTTTATATGTTCCAATTGAATATACTGATAAATTGATGCGTGCTAGACAGTGTTCATGTGATGATGATGAGCATGAAAAGAGTCCTGAACTTCTTGTGAATGCTTTTAATACTTATATTGAACTTTCAGAGTTATATAATTGGGATCGAGTAAATTGCATAGACAATGATAGACTTAAATCTATTGAAGAAATTGGTGAAGAAGTGTTACGGTGTGTAATATCATAGAAAAGAAAAAGGTTACTAATCAAAGTAACCTTTTGTTATTAATTTTTACTTTCTTCAATTTTTTCTTGTTCTTTTTTTTCATCTTCTTCTGCTTTAAAGATATCTTGAATATTCATATCTAGAGCATCTTCTATTTCTACTAGTTTATATATTTCTTCGAATGATGTATAGCCAGCTATTACTTTTTCTAAACCATCTTGTAGAAGAGTAGTAACTTCTCCTTTGTTGTATACCATTTCACGAAGTTCACTTTTTTTAAGGTTTTCATTATTAATGGCATCTCTGATGGCATCGTTTAATAGTAGAACTTCTTGTACAGCAATACGTCCACGATATCCATGGCGACATTTATTACATCCTTTAACTTCCCAAGTTTCAGGAACATCTTTATTTAATACTTCTTTGAAAACTTTTTTTTCAAACATGCTTGATTTTCTTAATGCTGAACAATATGGACAAATACGACGAGCAAGTTTTTGGGAAATAATACCAGTTAGAGCTGTAGATAAAAGATAGCGTTCAACTTCCATATCTAGTAAACGTTCTATTGTAGATAGAGAGTTGTTGGTATGGATTGTTGAAAGTACTAAATGCCCAGTAATTGAAGCACGTACAGCGATTTGAGCAGTTTCACTATCACGAATTTCTCCGATTAAAATAACGTTAGGGTCTTGACGTAGGATAGAACGAAGAGCAGCAGCAAAGGTCATACCTATTTCAGCATTTACTTGAACTTGATTAACTCCTTCGATATTCATTTCAATTGGATCTTCAACAGTAATGATATTAGTTTCCTCACGATTTAATGCTTTTAACATTGTATAAGTTGTAGTACTTTTTCCAGAACCAGTTGCTCCAGTAACAAGAATAATTCCATTAGGTACTTCAAGCATTCTTTTTAATTTAATAAAGTTTTTAGGAGCAAAATCTAATGTTTCAACGCCACCAGTACTTTTAGTAAAGTCTAGGATACGAATAACAACTTTTTCACCTTCGTTAGTTGGAAGAACACTTACACGCATATCTAAATCGGTTCCATCAATACGTCCTTTAATAGCACCATCTTGAGGAAGACGGCTTTCTGTAATGTTCATATTAGAAATTAGTTTAATTCTTGTAACTAGATTTCTTTCATATTCCTTTGGAATTATAGTGTGATCCTTTAAGTCACCATCGATACGGAATCTAATCTTTAATCCCTCATCAATTGGATCATAGTGAATATCAGAAGCGCGTGATTTAACTGCTGCTAATATAATTTTATTAGCCAAGTCAACTATAGGTATGTTGGCTATGTCGTATTCTATCATAATGAATTCCCCTTTACATTCTTTGATAAATTGTCTATAGTATTTTATCTTAATTTATTATATAATAATTTTATAAGATAATCAATAAGGGGAAAGTGATTTTATGAAAAAAGTAAACAGTAAAGGTTTTATTCTGGCAGAAACTTTGGTTGTAACTGTCTTTGTTATGATTATGTTTATATTTATGTATCGTAATGCGGTTCCATTGACAGCTGAGTATAAAAGGCGTGAGAATTATGATGATGTTGAAACTGTTTATGCAGCAAATGAAATAAAAAAACTAGTGATGATGGATCCAGCTTTTTCTTCATGGGCCAACGAAGTAAAAACAAATTATTATAAAGATATTTCTAATTGTTCTAATTATTCAACTGATGATCTTCGAATATTATGTGGAGTGTTGAAACAAAAGTTAGGAATGGATACAGGAGATAAAAAAGATTATATTTTGTTAATAACAAATGATATAAATAGGTTTAGGCTAAGAGTGAAGAAGGGAGAAATATTTAATACTAGTGGGCTTAGAGCTGTTAAAGATTATATTTCTTATTTGCCTTCTATTACTTCTGGTACTGCAGGTTATGAACAGTATTATTTAGTAGTAAGTCGTTCTGAAATTTTAGATATTGGAAAACAAAAGGGTGAAGAGATTGTCTATACTAAGAAACAAATTCAAAAATTTGCATATTTGGAGGTAAATAGATAATGAAGAAGTTAAATAGTAAAGGCTTTACCATTGTTGAGGTTATTGTTTGTTTTGTTTTATTAATGATTATTGTAACAGCTATGCTTAAGGTGGCAATGTCTTATAGAACAACTGCTCAAAATTCAGAAATTACTGAGCAGTTAGTTGCATATAAAAATTTACTTACCAAGGATGTTCAAAAAGATATTTTAGAAAAGGGTCTTACTAGTATGGAAAGATGTACTAGTAGTGAGGGAAGATGTGTTAAACTTCGTTTTTTAGATGGAACAAACAAAGATTTTATACTTCCTAATATTGATACATCAAATAGAAGTAGTGTTGAGAATAAATATGTTAGGTATGGTGGCATTAAATATCCAATGATGAAAGATGAGATTCCTAATAATATTCCACAGGGAAGTAAACCAGGTGATTATCAATCTTTATATATAAGTGGTGGAGATATTTTTGATTATACAACGCTTAATACTGGGACAATATATACAATAGAGTTTAGAATAGAACATGCTGATTTGGATGAAGATTTTGGAATACATATTACAACTTTTGTTAAAATATAAAATTAAATGTTTTTATTAAAATTAAGACAATGACTGATGAAATGATGACGTGTAAAATACGTGCATATAGAAAGTCATTGTATTTTATTTTTGTATCAGAAATAATACTTAGTACTTGCATATGAACACTGAATCCTCCGAACGAAATGATTGCAGTCATGAGAATGGTTCTAAAAATATATGAAGTATTTAGTGAAGAGGCAAAGATTACTCCACCAGTCATTTCTAAAATACAAGAGTTTATATATTTGATAATAGTTGGTAGATTTATAGTTGAAATAATACTATTGATTATTAAAAAACTAGTAATGATTCCAAGTAGTAGGGTAAGAGTAGAAATAGCATCATAGATGGATGATGAAATATTGGCACCAAGACTTTTTTTTGAGCCAAGGTAATTAAAAGCTCTTTCTAGTGAAATTTTTTCCTTAGGATAATTACTTTTTCTTTTAAAAATTATTGCAATTATAAAGTTTCCTAGATAATGACTTATTAAAACAAGAAGTCCTAATTTTTCATTTTGGAGAAGTAAACTACCAATAGTTCCTATTATAAATAAAGGATTAGAAAAATGTGTAAATTTAATTAAGTAATTGGCATCTTCTAATGAAATTTGGCCTTCTTGTAAAAGACTTCTTATGTATTTGCTACTTGATGGAAATCCTGAAATCATACTTATTATAAGTATAAAAGAACTGCTACCTGGTAGCGAAAAATATTTAGAAGTTATATTTTTTAGTAATTCTCCCATAAATAGAGGGAAATTATAACATATTAGTAAGTTACTTATGACAAACATTGGAAATAAGGTAGGAAATATTTTGTCTTTCCATATTCCAATTGACATAATAGTACTTTCAATTACATTACTTGAGTTAAGAAGAATGAATAAAGTTAATGTCAATAAAATGCCAACTATAATAGTATGATTAAGTTTTTCTTTCATATATTTGCCTCTTTCGTGTTATAATTTATTGTAAAGGAGAAGAACAATGGTTAATAAAGCATATGAAAAAGTGAAAGAATTTATAAAAGAAAATTATAAAATACTTTTAGTATATATTATCTTGTTTATTGTTTTAACTTATCGTTTACCATATTATATTTATGTTGGTGGTGGAACAATAGATGTTAATAAACGAATTGAAGTAGTTAATGAAACTATAAGTAAAGGTAGTTTTAATTTGGCTTACGTATCTGAGATTAAGGCAACTATTCCGACTTTACTTTTAAGTAAGGTATTTAAATCTTGGGATGTAGTAAAAATAGATGATCTTACTTTGAGTGATAATGAGGATGAGAAAGATGTTTTAGTTAGAGATAGATTATATTTAAATGATGCTAATCAAAATGCTATAAAGGTAGCTTATGAAAAAGCTTTTAAAACTTTTAAGATAACTAATGTTGATTTAGTGGTGGCTTATATAATTGAAGATGCAAAAACAGATATGAAAATAGGAGATATAATTACTGAAATTGGTGGCCAAAAAATTACTAATTTTGATGATTTGACTAAATTTATTAAAGAATATGATATTGATGAAAATATTGAATTTACTGTTAAAAGGTCAGATAAAATTGTGAAGTGTTATGCAGTACTTCAAAAAATAAATGATAGTAATGTTATTGGAATATCTTTTTTACAAAATTTTAAATACGAGACAGATCCAAAGATATCTTTTAAGTTTAAGAAGGATGAATCTGGTCCTTCTGGAGGCTTAATGACTGCTATTAGTATTTATGATAAATTGGTAGAAGAAGATATAACTAATGGTTTGAAAATAGTTGGAACAGGTACTATTAATAGTGATGGAACAGTTGGTGCAATTGGTGGTGTTAAATATAAACTTCAAGGAGCAGTCAAAGCTAAAGCTGATGTGTTTGTAGTACCAAATGGTGAGAACTATGATGAGGTTATGGCTATTATGAAGAAAGAGAAATATAAAATAAAAATAATTGGTGTTTCTACATTTGATGATGCGATAAAAGAGTTAAATAAACTTAAAAAATAGAATAACTTAACAAGTATTTATAATATTAAATTTTTTTAGGATTCGTTGGTAATTAAATAAAAAGTAAATGGTTAGAAATTGTATTAAAGAGTCTAAGTATGTAACTAAAAAAGTAAAACGATTAGCAATTTACTAATCGTCTTATTTTTCATCCTTATTATCTTTAAATTCAAGATTATTAAGGGCATATTCTATACACTGATTTATGAGTTCATTTCTACTTATATCAATTTTGCTAGCAATTTCGTCAATTTTATTTATTCTACTGATGTCCATACGAACTGATGCAACTATCTTTTCATTATTTGTAGGTTTTTTATTAGGTTGAAAAGTATTCATTTTTATCACGCCCTTTCTTATATACATTGTAATATTTTTCGTGTCTTATTTATATATTCAAAATAAATAATCTAAATATAAACTACATTTATTGACTACAATAAATAAAAATGCTAGAATTATATTATTGATAACAATTACTAAAGCTTGGCATTATAGTAAAATATTGATTTGTAGTAGCTAATTTAAGTTAACATATGCAGTTTTGGGACATAAACATTATTAGTGTTCCATTTTTTTATTAAAACTTGTACTTTTATATGAAAAGTTTTAAATACTAATATAGATTGTAGGGTATTGAAAGGTAAGAATGCTATGAGAAAATGGTTTAATGATAGAAAAAAACAAAGTGATAATAAATTTAAGATAGAAAAGAATAATAAAAAAGGATTCACATTAGTTGAACTATTAACAGTGCTTGTTATAATTGGAATTATTCTAGCAATAACAATACCTAATGTCAGTAAATTAATGCATAATCAAAATGATAAGAAATTAAAAGCTTTGATTGATTCAGCACTAAAAGCAAGTAATGTCTATATAGATGATTACAAAAATAGTTTTGTAGATGATTATGATAAATATAACTTTCAGTATGAATCATTGCTTAGTGTTAAT
>CATKEA010000052.1 GCA_949746915.1 uncultured Bacilli bacterium | reverse complement strand
TTTAAAATATGTTTAAATAAATAATGTAAGTAATAGTAAACCTATTCCAGAAAATACTCCTGACCAGGTTATTTTTTTGTATTTACTATTAATAATTTTAGGCAATAATTCCATAATCACAATGTATAAAAGCATTCCAATTGTAAGAGTTAGTGAAACTATTTCAATTGTTTCTAATATGTTTTCAAGGGCTGGAATACACATTAATAGTCCTCCAATAAACGTAGATAAAGAAATACCTAGAATAATTAATATCGTTTTTTTAAGACTTTTATTCCCTTGATAAAATGTTGAAGTAATAATCATTCCTAATGGTATATTATGAAGTCCAACTCCAATAATAGCCATTAAGCCAGATCTGAAATTATTACTTATTAGTAGATATATGGCCATTCCTTCTACTATGTTATGAATTACAAGAGCAATTGAGGAAACTAGACCAATATGGGTTAAGTTTCTATCATCATCTTCACTAGTAGTTAAATCATCATCATGATCTGGGATAAAATGATCTAATATTTTTAGCAATCCAAAGCCTATTGTACTTCCTAAAAATATTATTAAATAAGTATATATTGGATTAGAAAATTCTAAACTTTCTAATGCTTCTGGTATAAGGTCGATTACTATTAGTGTTGCCATAACTCCAAATGCTATAGCTATTGAAAATGTTATAAATTTCTCACTATTTTTAGCAATTAAAGTAATTAGGGCTCCAATAATTATGAATAATCCTAATAATAGTGTTGCTGTTAATCCTTCCATATTGCGCTCCTTTTTATTTTATTAATGAATATATTATAACTACTAATCCTAAGATAACTCGATACCACATAAAAATTTTAAAGTCATGGCTTTTTAAATATTTTAATAAGAATTGGATACATAGAAGTCCTGAAATAAAGGCTACTAATATTCCAACGATAAAGATATCTAAATTATTTTGAATTGCTGTAATAGTTGTACTATCGAAAATATTTAATATACAAGCTCCTGCCACTACTGGTGCTGATAAATAAAATGAAAATTTAGCTGCATCTTCACGGTTTAATTTTAAACCTCTTGCTGCTGCTATTGTTGTTCCACTGCGTGAAAAACCTGGTATAAGAGCAAATACCTGACTACAACCAATTAAAAAAGCATCTTTTAATGTCATTTTTTTTATTGAGTTTGTTTGCTTACATCTTTTATCAATATAGTAGATTATAATTCCCATTATAATAAGGGCACTACCTATTATAAGAAAATTACTTCTAACTATTTCTTCGATTACTTCTTCAAATAAAATACCAACTATTGCTGCTGGTATAGTTGCAATAATTAAATACCATAAAATTTTCCCTTCATTATCTTTAATACCTTTAGTTATTCCTTTAATAAACATTGTCCAAAAATCATTAAAGAAATATAGTAAAATGGCAAGTAATGTTCCAAAGTGTAAAGCTAAATCAAAAGCTAAAGCAAAGTCACTACTAATCGCTGTACTACCAATACCAAATAGATCTCTAAAGATAATTAAATGAGCACTAGAAGATATAGGTAAAAACTCTGCTATACCTTGAATAATAGCTAAAATTATAACTCCAAAGTCCATATTATTTTTCTCCTAACTTATTTCCAATTATGTAACCAATAATAAGTACTACTATTCCTATAATAATTTGTGGAAAATCTATTACTAAATTGGATACGTTATTATAGGTTGATGCTGGTATTGCAATAACACTTGCTAAGATAAATCCCATAACACCATAGAATGTTTTTACTTCATATTTTTCAAATAAGTATTCAATTAATTTTGATATTAATACTATTCCTATTAATATTCCAATACCAAAGAAACCAGCTATTAAGATATTTGAACCAATGTTTTTGAATTTTGTTAAATCTTTTATAACATTTAGTACTGGATAATAATAACCAAGTAGCATTAATACTAATGATCCACTAACTCCAGGTATAATCATAGTAGCAGCTGCTATAACTCCTACTAATAATAAGAGAATATAACTTGTTATATTCATATTTGTGAAGCTTACAGAAATATCTAAATCAAATAATTGTTCTGAAAAAGCTAGTACTAAAACTAAACTAAAAGATAGTAATAAGATAAGCCAACTTGATATTTCTTTTCTTTCTTTTTTTCCTTTGATTCTACTATATAGCATTGGTATTCCACCAATAACTAAACCGACAAAAAATAATGATGTTGGTATTGGAAAATGATCATAGGAATAACTTATTATTCTACTCATTGATAAAATGGCAATGACCATACCAATAGCTATTGGTATTAGAAATTTTATATTTTCCTTTAAGTTTGAAAAGAAATGACTAATTGCTCCAATAAATTTTTCGTATATCCCTAGTGTTAAGGCTAAAGTTCCTCCGCTTACCCCAGGAATAATATTAGCAATTCCCATCACAAACCCCTTTAAAACTAAAATTAAATTATTCATTTTCTACTCCCTTCTTATGTACAACTAACATTATATCATATGTTTAATGATACAACAATTATTAAAATATAAAGAAAAAGAATATTAGTTTAAATATTCTTTTTCTAATTTATTGACTTAATTTTGCTTTTTTTTGGCATATCATGTATAGATTCTTTTTTACTATTAAAATCAATTACTTTAGTTATTGTTTCTTGTTTTACTTTTTTTAATTCAGATTCTTTTGAATCATGTTTGTGCATACTTTTTAAAGTAATAATATGTGATTTTAATGGATTATTATTAATAGTATTAGGTAATTGAGTAAGTCTTTCTAATTCATTTTCAATTGCTATAGCTCTTGCCATATGACCATTTACTTCAGCGTTTAATCTTAACACTTCTAAATCTCTTGGTGTTAAGGCTTTTGGTAAATAATCTATGTAATACTTTAAACTTGTAATATCATATTGTATATCTATTGATTTTAATTTTGCATCTAAATAGTTAGAAGTATTTACAAATCCTAATCTTTCTAATTCTTCCAAATATTTGCTAATACCTACACTATATGCTTGTTTTGAAACTAGTTTTTGTTCTATGGTATTAGATGCTTGATGATTTTCTAGATATTCTTCCTCTTCTTTTTTACTTAATAGTGGAACTAGTTTTACTTCATTTTCAAAAATCTCTTTTTTAATACTGGCTATTTGAATTTCGTAATTATTTAAACATGTATATTCAGTTGCATTTAATTTAGTTAGTGATTTTAATCCATAGATCCTAAACATTTCTGTACTTGCTACTTTCTTTTTTGCTAATAATCCTTCAATATTTTGCTTAACTGTTAAGATATCTTGATCAAGTGGAGTTTTAATTTGTTCTTTATGTTCATCATAATATTTTAAACTGGTTACTTCTTTAATTGTATCAATATATTCAACTTTTAAATTTAAATAAATATCATTTCTTATTTGACCAAGTTTTTCTAATTCTAATAATTGCTTTTCTAGTTTTAATAATTTGGCAGTTGAAGTTATAAGACTACTTTTTGATGATTGGGAAGATTGCTTTATTTCTAAATCCTCACCAGTTAAAAGTGCTAATTCTAGTTCTTTAGCCTCTTTTTCTAATTTGATTTCTTGTTGAAGTCTAGTTAATTTAGCTTTCTGATTTTGTTCTACTTGGTATTTAGTGTTTGTTCTTTCTACTTTTGAAAGACGAATAATCTCTTTAGTTATCTCTTTACTTCTTACACTACACTCAAGTATTTCAGCTTCTGTCATAACTATTTTTTCAGTTGTTTCATTTGTTATTCTATCAAAATTATTAACAAAATAAGTAAGGCTATTTAATAGTGCAGTTGCATCTATTTTGGCTTCAATTAATAAAAGTGCCTCTTTATTCCTTAATGATTCTAAATTTGCTAATTTTTGATTATATTCAGCTAGCTGCTGTTTTAATTCTGTTATCTTTTTTGTAGAAAAACTTTTTTTATCATTTATTCGGACATTATAATATGGTGTATTAAGTATTATTTTTTTGCTTTGTAAATCATTATATAATTTATTAAAACTTTCTAAATCTTCTTTAAATCCATATTTAGTAGTAAAATCATAATAAATTGAGTATGCTTGCTCATGACTTTCTATATCTTTTTGAATTTGTTTTAACAAGTCATGGTAAGTCTGTTCGTTCATTTTGTTGGCATTTATTAATAAGTTATTTAAGCGAGAGTTGATACTAGTAATAAATCGTGTTTCTTCTGCTTTGAATTTGATAGTATATAATCGATATACTTTTTTATCAACGTACTGACAAGCAAGTTCTTTTGTAGCAGGAAAGTTCTTTTTGTAATTTGTAGCATTTTTTGCTAAGGTTCTTATTTTTGAATAGTACTCTTCTAAATGTAAATATTCAACTTGCTCTTTTAAACTTTGGCATTGTTCTAAAAAGTAATCAAGATCATTCATTAAATTAATATATAATTTATCAAAAATTTTTTCGCTATGATTTTTAGTATAAGTGTCATTTAAAATTTGCTTTATTTGATTTTCAATATTATTTAAATTTATTTGTTGTTCTTCAATTATTGTTTGTAAATAATCTCTTTGATTTTTGTTTATTGAACTAGCTTTAAAAAAATTTACTTTTTTTTCTTTAGTATTCTTATTTTTTAATCCATTTGGCTTTTCTTTTAATCTCATATAAACCACCCTTTTATTCTTTTGATAGTAACATTCATAATGTGTTTCATATTATAGCATATTATAACATTTTTGTCAATACTAGACATAACAACTACCAATTTATGGCTTTTAAATAATAAATTCTTTTAGATAACTTTGGCTACATAACAAAAACTTTCCTACTATATTTTAGGAAAGTTTTTATAAAAATATTATTCAGTTCTTAAAGCGTCTACTGGATCTTTTTTGCTTGCCATATTAGATGGTATAAGTCCCCCAATGACAGTAAGAGATAAACTTATTAATACTAGTATTATAGCATGAATTGGATTTAGTTTAGCTACATTAGATAAATCTGTGATATTTTTAATAATTGAATTAACTGGTATAGTTAATAAAACAGCTATTATAATTCCAAGAATTCCTGATGAAAGACCAATGATTACCGTTTCTGCTGTAAAGACACGTTTTATGTCTTTTTTTCTAGCACCTAAGCTACGTAATACTCCAATTTCTTTAGTTCTTTCAAGAACTGAAATATATGTAATAATTCCAATCATTATTGATGATACAATTAATGAAATTGATGAAAAAGCTATTAAAACAATAGTTATGGCTGACATAATTCCACTAGATAGAGATGAAATCATTGCCCCATAATCGTTATATATAATTTTATCTTCATCTTTTTTTCCAGTATTATATTTATCAAGATATTCTAATATTTCTTCTTTTGAATCAAAATCTTTAGGATAGATACTTACTGCTATTGGAGTTATTTCACTTCCAAGATAACTTAAAATATCTTCTTTTGTACCATCTTGTTCTGAAAATAATTTATTATTTAAAATATTATAATCCGTTTTTTCTTGGGCTTTTACAATTTTTGAATCTTTGTTTATAGATATTACATAATCAGTTAGTTTAGAAGAATATGATAATCCAGAACCATGAGTCATCATTTCTTTATCTTCTTTACCACGTATAATACCAACTATTTTTAATTTTAATGAATTCTTACTATTATATAATTGTTTTAAATCAGTATTGATTGTAAAAGAACCATTTTTACTTTTATAATAATCATCATTAAAAACAACTTTTAAGTCAGCCTTAAGTATATCTTCAAATGTATATGATTCTTTTTCTTTATCAAATCCTAAAGCTTCAAGTACTGTTTTGTCTAATTGATTTTTATTATCAACGATTAATAATAATTCATCTTTAGATTCTGGTACTCTACCATATATTATATCATAATAATTATCAATTACGCTTCCAGAAAATGAATAGTCCATTTTTTCTGGAATAGTTATAAAATTGCTACTATTTAAGCCAAGTGGTTTATATGTATCATTTGTTTTAGTAATAATGTTTAAATTTGTAAGACGCGAATATACCATTCCTGATACTAATTCCTTATTGATATTTTTTATATAGTCAATATATTCATTAGTTATTTTATTTGTGTGTGACATTTGATCCATTTGAGATTCTACTGGATATATGACTTGCTCTTTTGGGTACTTCTTTTTTTCTTTTGTTGTTGGTTTTATTTCTTCCGTTTTTAGGGCTTCAGTACTTACTACAATTGGCATATTTGATAAAGTATCTCTTTCAAAGTTGTCTATTTGTATATCAAAACCATTAGATAATGCTAAAATTAAAGCGATACCTATAATACCTATAGATGAGGCAAATGATGTAATAATAGTTCTTCCTTTCTTTGTTTTGATATTGTTAAAAGATAATTTTAGTGCCGTTTTAAAGTTCATAGCTGTTTTCTTAATTTTGAATTTATCTGTTATCTCTTCTTCTTCTGTAATTGGATTGGAATCACTTAATAGTTCTCCATCTTTAAATTCAACTATTCTTGTAGCATAGCTTTTGGCAAGTTCTGGATTATGAGTTACCATAATAACTAATTTATCTTTAGCTATTTCTTTGATTAATTCCATAATTTGTACACTTGTTTCTGAATCTAGTGCTCCTGTTGGTTCATCTGCTAAAATAATGTCTGGATTATTAGCAAGAGCACGCGCAATTGCGACTCTTTGCATTTGTCCTCCTGATAATTGATTAGGCTTTTTATGTGCATGAGCTTTTAACCCAACTTTTTCTAAAACTTCTAAAGCTTTTTTCCGACGTCGTTTTTGACTAATTCCACTTAGCGTCATTCCCATCTCAACATTGTCTAAAACGCTAATATGAGATATCAGATTATAGCTTTGAAATATAAATCCAATACAGTTATTACGATAGCTGTCCCAATCAGTATCTTTGAATTTAGTAGTTGATTTTCCATTAATTATTAAGTCTCCTGCGTTATAGCGGTCTAAACCACCTATAATATTTAGCATTGTAGTCTTTCCAGATCCACTTGGACCTAGTATAGCTACAAATTCATTTTTTCTAAACTTTAAGTTAACATCTTTTAAAGCATGTTGTGTAAACGTACCTGTTGTGTAACTTTTTTTAATATGTTTTAATTCTAACATTTTTTTCCTCCTTTAAAGCTCTATTTATAATTATACGACAATAATTTTTAATTTACCAATAAAAATATAAAAAAAATGACAACAAGTGTCATTTTTCAAAGCTTAATTTATTATATTTTATTTAGCAGTATTAATCATTTCAATAATCTCATCTTTGGACATAAAGCCAACATTTTGAGATTTAATTTCACCATCTTTAAAAATGATTACTGTTGGAATAGACATAACACCAAATTTTCTTGCTAACTCTTCTTCTTTATCTACATCAATCTTAAGAAATTCAATGTCACTCATTTCATGTTCTACTTCATCTATTATTGGTGATAACATTTTACATGGACCACACCATGTTGCAAAGAAATCTACTACTACTACCCCATTTTTTATTTTTTCATCAAAATTCATAGTATCCTCCTATCTATATTTATTAAGTACTGAATCAATTCCAACTATATTTATTTTATTTTTATCAATTAGTTTTTCAACATAATTAACTGTAATAATTTTATGTTTTAGCATGATATCAATTGCTTCTTTATTAAAGGCATTGGAATCAGTTTCTGAAACATATTTATCTCCTAAAGAGTATAGATCATTAACTGTATTTACCATTTCCCCTGCTATGTTTGATAATATTGGAGTTGATTCTAATATCTTAGGTGTTATTTTTGATTCATTTAATGGTTGGAAATTAAAGGCTGGTTGTGATGCAAAAAATAACACTATAAATATTATAACATAAGCTTCAATTAAACCAACAAAAAATCCTAGTATTTTTGATGGTATTCCTAGTATAATAGTAAATTTTAGTATTTTTTCAACTATTCCAGTGACTTTAATTATAACATTTAAGATAACTGTTAAAATAGTTAAAATGATTACAAATGAAATTAATTGATACAAGATAATATTTAGTGCTGTTATACCTTTGAATATTCCTCCAAAATCAAAAAATGGAAGAAGTAAACTGATAAATTCAGCAAGTGGATTTTTTAAATAAAATGCTAGTATAAATACGATAATTGTTCCTATTGTTGAAACAGTTTGTTTAAAAAATCCTTTTTTCCAACCAATTAAGCCACCTAAGATAATCATTAAAATTATTATTATGTCAATGATATTCATTTTATTTTACTCCCTTCTTAGTATAACTGAATTATACAATATTATAACAAGACTAGCAAGTTCTATATTATTTATTTTAAGGATGTTTTTAATATATTTTTATAAAAATATCCCTAATCTTTGTTATAATATAATTATAATATGAAAAAAGGAATGAGTTTATGA
>CATKEA010000051.1 GCA_949746915.1 uncultured Bacilli bacterium | reverse complement strand
TACTTGAATATTTCTCCAGCTTACTACATTAGGTTTGATTTGAACTCCAACGTAATTTATAGAATTATCTGGTGCTTGATTTGACTTACTTGTTTCAAATTTTCCAACCCACATTCCATTTGCATTAAAACTTGTAAAAGCTGGATGTGTTAACCATTCACCTTTCTTGTTTCCAGTTGATGGTGTTACATACTTTGATTCAAATTCTACTTCTATTCTTTGCACTTTTGTATTATCGACATCTGTTAAACCACTATATTTTTCTTCATTAAATATCTTATAACGATATCTTGGTATCCATACAAAGTAGCTTTCTATATTATCTTCTGGTATTGTTGCTCCCACCATATATGGCACACTTTTATCTTTTAATATTACTGCATTGGCCCATTGCTTTTCTTTATAGTTATACCATTCTTCTTCTACATTAGCTTTTGTTACATCTCCATTATTTGCTATTGTTACTGGTACTAATTCTTCTCTTAACACTGGGTCTGCTCCATTTAATCCTGCTTCATTATATATTTTATCGTGAGTTAGTGTTATTGTTATTTTACTATTTAATGTTTTATTCATTACCTCTTCTACTGTTGGCGTTTCTTCATCTAACCACATTCTTAAATAAAATGTTCTCTCTTCATTTCCATTTAGTCTTCCTGTGTCTAGCTTATATGCTTTACTTGCTGTTTCTATTGTTGGCATTACTTCTTCTTTTTTCGTTATTGATTCTATTTCACTTTCATTTAACATTACATCTATATATTCTAAATTCGTTAGTGTTGAATCCTTTTCTATCTCTAGATTTACTTCATATCCTGCATATGTTTTACATGTGTTTGTTATTGTAAACTCATATGGCACCAAACTTTTTCCTGCTTTATCTGTTATTGGTACTGCATCTAATAATTCTATATTATTTTTATCTTTAAACTCTATATTAAAACATCCTGTTGTTATTCTATTAGTTGTTTCTTGTTTTAATGTTATTTGCCATAAGGCATAACTGACACCAAAGATTAAGACTAATGACAATACTATCATCATCGCTACTATAATAGTTTTATTTTCTCTTTTCATTAGGCTTCTCCTTTCTTTTGAAAGTTTCATTTTTCTATGGTGTCAAAACCACTCGGAAAGCAAGACTATTGTTTACTGAGCCATAACTATAGCTAAAGGCAAACACACCTGAATCTGAACCATAATGGAATGATCCACCACGGGTAACCCAAGGTACCACGTGGTAGATAAAGTCCGCACAGTCGGAGTACCATGAACTTATCTCTCTTGTTCTATTATTGGCGTAAATTATATTCTTAAATGGACCCATTTCAAATGTTGCATCTCCAAAGTGTCCTCTTGTATAATCAGAAGTACTTGTTCCATAGGCATATTTATCATAATATTTTTCTTCTGGCCATGAGTGCCCAGTAGTTAGGCTTCCACCTTCTCCATAGCCTCCAATAAATCCTGAATTAAGGCTAGCATCTTTTCCACTTAATAGATTTCCACTAACATCTGTCATTACTCCCATGACATATTCCCAAGTTCCACCTGACATATCATATATACCAGAAATATTTCCAGTTGTACTAGCAAGATATCCAGTTTCGGTATTGTAT
>CATKEA010000050.1 GCA_949746915.1 uncultured Bacilli bacterium | reverse complement strand
TAATAATAAAAAAACTATGTTATAATGTATTATAGTATGGTAGTGTAGTAGTAATTAAGGATGGTAAATATGGATAGTAAAAATAAAAAAAGGTATCTAAAAAAATGTCTACTGAAATATAAGGTGGTAATAAGTTTTTTATTTTTAATAGTTTTTTTAATTTTTAGTACAAGTTATGCTTTATGGCAAATGGTTTTAAATCAAACTAATGAAAATAGAATAGTAACAGGATGTTTGAAAATTATTTTTAAAGAAGAAACATCAGCTATTACCTTAAATGATGCAGTACCAATGACTGATGAGGAAGGAAAGAAACTTATTCCATATATTTTTACTATTACAAATACTTGTAGTACTAAAGCAAAATATTTTGTGAATTTAGAAATAGTAAGTGAAGGAGAAAGTATTTTAGATGATAGTGTTATTAAAGCTAATTTGTTAAAAGATACTAATGAAGTTTTTCTAAATAATTTAACATCAGAGTATGAAAATTTTGAAAAGGTAATTCAAACAGCAAAAGGCGCATATATGTTAGATAATGGATATATAGATAGTAATCAAAATATCAGTTATAGTTTAAGATTATGGATAGATAATGATATCTATAGATTGAAAGGAGTGGAAGATGGGATATTCGCAAGCAAAATAACAGTAACAGCAAATTATCTTCCCAAACGTGATACTAACGAAAAAATTTTATATAATATAATAGAAAGGCAAGCTGCATTAGATAATACGAGTAGTGAGTTTGTAAGTCGTTCAAGTGGAATAGATTTTGGACAGCCTCCATCAGATACCAATGGAAAGGGAGTTTATACAATAGCAGATACTAAAGACTATTACTATCCAGTTCATTATTTTAGAGGAGCAGTAACTAATAATAATGTTAGGTTTGCTAACTTTTGTTGGAAAATTGTCAGAACAACAGAGACTGGTGGAGTAAAACTTATTTACAATGGAACACCAGATGAGAATGGTGGTTGTACTAATGTTACTGGTAATGATACTAAAATAAAAGCTAGTATGTTTAATGAAAATTCTACATCACCTGTAGATGCTAGTTATATGTATAAAAAAAGATATCCTTATAGTTCAAAAATGGCAGGTAGTAGTTATTGGTATCAATATGTAAAAAAAGAATTGTTTACGAAATCATCAATGGAAACGTCTAAATATTATTATTCTACAGCAGTTACTTATGATAATGCTAATGACATTTATGTATTAAATAATAAGGAAAAGTATTTATGGAGTGCTAATTATAATAGTTTAATAGGAAAGTATACTTGTTTTAAGGAAAGCGAAGATGGTTGTAGAGAAGTTAGTTATTTAATTGATGCTGGAGAAGGAAATGCTAAGTATGTAACTATGAATTCTGGTGAGACTTATGATGATTTGATAGCAAAAGCTAATAATGTAAAATGGAAATATGGTAATGACGTTGAATATAAAGATGGAAAGTATAATTTATTAGATGTTAATGAATATTCACCAATGAATTTTGAAAATGATTATAAAACAGGATTTAATGCTCATAGGTATACTTGTTTTTCTTCAGAAAATACTTGTTCTAGTGTTAATTATTTATACTATGAAAATAATTTTGTGACATTACAAGATGGCAAAAATATTGATGATGTATTAATTGAAATGACTTCAGGATCGACTAATGATATTTCTTCTTTTATAAAAGATGAAATTGATGACTGGTATCGAGAAAATATGATATTATTTGAATCTAATTTGGAAGATACAATTTGGTGTAATGATCGAAGTATTTATCAAAAGGGTGGTTGGGATAAAGATTCTATAACTAATGATTTGTTATATTTTAATGGAAGACAAAGAAATGAGATATTGCATAAGCCAAGTATTTTGTGTTTAAATAAAAATGATAGATTTACTGTAAAAATAGAAAATGGTAATGGAAAATTAACATATCCAATTGCGCTTTTAACAGCTGATGAAGTAACATTGGCTGGTCATGGAAATTATGGTTTTAGTAAAGATAGTTATTTATATACTGGGCAGTCTTGGTGGGTTTTAACACCATATAGTTTTGATAAAGATAGTGCTTTTAATTATAGTGTTGGTTCAGATAGCAATCTTTTTAACAATTATGTTTATTATACTTATGATATTCGTCCGTCAGTTTCTCTTGCTTCTGGTATTTTAGTGAGTTCAGGAAATGGAACAGCTAAATTTCCATATCAACTAGTTAATTTAGGTAAATAAAGTGAAAGTGGATTTTTAATTGAAACGAAGTTTATTGAAACTTCGTTTTTGTTTACAGTTATTTTACGTTATATTTATTTTTAGTTGTGATATTTATTTACACAAAAATAAAGTTGTAGTATTATAATGTTAAGTAGTGGTTGAAAGTGGCAAAAAGTGGGGGGAGATGATTTCGATGTTTATGGGAGAATATCATCATAATATAGATGACAAAGGGCGTTTGACTTTGCCATCTAAGTTTCGGGATGATTTAGGTTCTAAGTTCGTAGTAACACGTGGTTTAGATAATTGCTTGTTTGTTTATACTATTGAAGCTTGGGAAAAGCTTGCTAAGAAACTAAATAGTCTTCCATTTACTAAGAAAGATGCTCGTAATTTTTCAAGATTTTTTCTTTCAGGTGCTACAATACTAGAGTTTGATAAACAAGGTCGTATTAACTTGACAACTTCTTTAATAAAATATGCTACAATTACTAAAGAATGTGTTATTATAGGTGTTGGAGATCGTCTTGAAATTTGGGACGAAAACAGCTGGAATAAATTTTTTGAAGATAATGAATCAAGTTTATCTGATATAGCAGAAAATTTATTTACAACAGATTTGGATGTGGAATTATGAAGCATATAAGTGTTTTGTTGAATGAATCAATTGAAGGGCTTAATATTAAAGAAGATGGTACTTATGTTGATTGTACATTAGGTTATGGTGGTCATTCTAGTGAGATTTTAAAAAGAGTAAAAAAGGGTAACTTATTCGCCTTCGATCAAGACCAGGATGCAATTAATTCATCTTTCGAAAGACTTAGTAATATTAGTAATAATTTTACTATTATTAAAAGTAATTTTCGTTATATGAAAGATGAGTTAGAAAAACGGGAAATTTTAAAAGTAGATGGTGTACTATTTGATTTAGGAGTTTCGTCAGTCCAATTGGATGAAGCTGATAGGGGGTTTAGTTACCATCAGGATTCAAAACTTGATATGAGAATGGATTTGGATAGCGATTTTTCTGCTTATAATGTTGTTAATGAGTATAGTTTAGAAAAGTTGATTGAAATATTTTTTAAATATGGGGAAGAAAAATTTAGTAAAAATATTGCAAAAAATATCGTTAAGCGACGAGAGGAAAGACCTATTGAAACAACTTTAGAATTGGTTGAAATTATTAGATCTTCAGTTCCAGAAAAGGTACGTCGTGAAAAACATCCAGCTAGAAAAGTTTTTCAAGCTATTAGAATTGAAGTTAATCACGAGATAGAAATATTAGAGGATGCAATACGTGATGCTTTGTCCATTTTAGATATTGGAGGAAGATTATGTGTTATTACATTTCATTCTTTAGAAGATAGAATCGTGAAAAATGTGTTTAAGGAAGTTACTACTATTGATAAAATGGTAAAAGGTTTACCTAATATACCAGATAGTTATCTTCCAGATTATAAGTTAGTTGTTAATAAAGCTATTGTTCCTAGTGACGAAGAAGTAGAAGCTAATAATCGTAGTCGTTCTTCAAAACTTAGAATTATAGAAAGAATAAAATAAATGAAAGATTGGGTGAGGTAGTGATGAGGAAAGTTAAGACAAGATTAAAAATGTCAAAATTTGAACGTCTTTTATATGTTTTTACAATTTTTCTATGCCTTGTGACACCACTTGCAGTAATTTTTTCACAAGCTACTTTATCACAGATAAATTTTGAAGTAGAAAAGGTAAAGAAAAGTATTGAAAAACAAGAAAAACAAAATGAAAGTTTGTCTATGAAAATAGATGAGCTTGCATCACTTGAAAAGATTCAACAGGTAGCTAAAGAACAAGGGCTAACCTATGACAATAATAATATTAAAAATGTTGAGAAATAGTTCTTTACATAAGTAGACTTAAAAGTTAGATAAATAGTAGCTTATTGCTACTATTTTTTGTTATAATTTTTATAGAAGGATATGGTGAAAAAGTGACAAAGAAAAATAAAAAGAAGATTGTAAAACCTATAAATCAGATAAAGTTACCAAATTGGTTATTTATTTTTATTGCTATAGTTTTTGTTTTTTTACTTATTAGAGCTTCTCAGCTTTCACTACAAAAAAAGATAGATGGTATTAATTTAAAAGAATTTGCTAATAGTAGAACAACAAAAAAAGAGACAATTCTTGCTAAGAGGGCAACTATTTATGATTCTAAGGGTGAAGCATTAGCTCAGAATATTTATTCTTATACTTTGGTTGCTTATTTGTCTTCATCACGTGGTGAGGGATACTATGTTGAGGATAAAGAATATACTGCACAGAAGATTTCAGAGTTGACAGAACTTGATTATGAGTATGTTCTAAAACAATTGAATAAAGAGAATACTTATCAAACTTATTTTGGAAGTAAGGGAAAAAATTTAACAGAGATTACTAAAGAGAAAATTGCTTCTTTGAAATTGGAAGGAATAGATTTTATAGAAAGTCAAACAAGATATTATCCAAAGGGAGATTTTTTATCATATATACTTGGATTTGCTACTCAAGATGAGAATGGTAAAATAATTGGTAAAATGGGACTAGAGTCACAATTTAATGATATTCTTACTGGTAGAGATGGTTATAAATTATTTCAAAAAGATTTAAAGGGATATAAAATAGCTAATACTAAGGAAGAGGTCGAAGAGGCAATTGATGGAAAAGATATATATTTAACTATTGATACTAATGTACAATTTTTTATTGAACAAGCTTTAAATGAAGTAAAACAAAAATATTCATTTGAAGAGTTAAATATTGTAGTTGCAGATGCAACTAATGGGAAAATATTGGGTATTTCATCTACTACTTCTTTTGATCCGAATAAAAGAAATATAAAAAATTATTTGGATCCCAATATATCTACGGCTATAGAACCTGGTAGTACAATGAAGATTTTTTCTTATATGGCTGCTATGGAATCAGGTTATTATAATGGAAATGACACATTTAAGTCTGGTATATATACTACTGCTGATGGAACAGAGATAGGTGATTGGGATCGTAAAGGTTGGGGTGATATTACTTTCGATAAAGGATTTGCTTTATCTAGTAATACAGGTGTTGTTCATTTGATAAAGAATCATATGGATGGTAAATTTTTGAAAGATTATTATAAAAAACTAGGCTTTGGTAGTAAAACAGGAATCTTTGATAGTGATACTAGTAGTGTTCGTGATAAGAAGGAAACAGCAGGAAAACTAGATTTTAAGTATGAAACAGAGGTTCTTAATGCTGGATTTGGACAGGGTATTTTAACAACATCTGTTCAAAATATTAAAGCCTTAACTTCAATTGCTAATGATGGTATTTTATTACAACCTTATATAATAGAAAAAATAGTTGATGCTGATGGTAATGTTGTTGTTCAAAATAAGCGAAAAGAATTAGGAAGGGTAGCTAGTAAAAAAACAACTGATAAAATAAAGGATTTAATGGAAGATGTTATTACTGATGGAACAGGTTCTAATTATCGAATGGATGGGTATGGTTTAATTGCTAAGACTGGTACTGCTCAAATATCTAGTACTAACGGAACTGGTTATTTAACTGGAGCTAATGATATAATTAGAGGTTTTGCAGGAATGTTTCCAAAAGAAAATCCTAAAGTAATTATCTATGCTACTTTAGAAAGACCTGATAAGCAAAGTGTGTCACCACTTGTTTATGTTGTTAAAGAAGTTGTCACTAATGTGAGTAAATATTTAAATATATATGATGCTGTTGATAATAATAATGATAAGGTTGAAAATTATACGATTCAGTCTTATTATAATAAGGAAACTGAAAGAGTGGTAAGTAGCTTAATTAATAGTAATATAACTCCTATTGTAATTGGAAATGGTAATAAAATTATAAGGCAATATCCAAGTACTTCAAGTATTGTCAGTAAGGATGAAAAAGTATTTTTAGTTACAAATGATTTAGTTAAGAAGATGCCTAATGTAATCGGATATTCTTATAAAGATGCTAAGACTTTGCTTGAATTGTTAGGAATAAAAGTTATTTTGAATGGAACAGGTTATGTAGTTAATCAAAGTATTGCAGCTGATACAGTGCTTGATCAAACCGAAGAAATTGTTTTAGATCTTAAGGAAAAGTTCAATTTGACAAATGAATAAAAAACTTATATTATATATTTATAAGAGAATAGAGGTTT
>CATKEA010000049.1 GCA_949746915.1 uncultured Bacilli bacterium | reverse complement strand
ATAATTCTAAATAATATTTATCTAATTTAGCATTTTCTATATATGACATTACTTTATCATTAGTTAGATATGTTATCATTTTTATAGTAGTACTATTAAGTTCTTGTTTTAAAGCAGTTATAATTTCGATGATGTTAATTAGTGAATCTTGTTGTTTTTTTATAGATTCAATAGTTAAGATAGTTGTTATATCATTACTACTTAATGTTTTATTTAATAATTCTATATCTTCTATAACATCTGTTAGATATTTTTTTATAGCTTGTTCTACTTTTTGATAGTTGTTTTTAGAAATAGTAACTGTTAGTTTCTTTTTAGCAGAAGTTAAATCATTAGTATTAATTAAATCTAATACTTGATAAATCTCAGTACGTAAGTTTTCTTCATCTTTCATATGTGATATTAAAGATATCGTTAAATGACTTATAGTTAAGACAATAACTAAAAATACTAACAACAGCGAATATTTTCTTCTCATATAATCAGTCCTTTACTTATAACATATTATATTAGAAAAAAAATCTTGTATTCTTAGATGTATCTAATATTTATAATATATAGATAACAATTATAATTAGCTAGTAATTATATATCTTTGTATAATAAACTTACTTTCTTGGAGATATCAAATGGAATATGATATAATTATTTTATAAAGTGATTTTTATGGTACTAAAAATGTATTTTGTAGTCACAGTGACTTAGGTCATGAAAATCCAAAATTGGTGGATGGTTCTAGAGATAAAATGATTAGTCCATCAAGTTTAAATATTATTAATAGAATTATAAATGATTTATAAAATTTAAGGAGGAAAATATATGGAATATAGAAAGTTTGATAATCATTATGTTGTTAGAATTGATAAGGGTGAAGAGTTCATTGCTAAAATAACAGAACTATGTAAAATAGAAAATATTAAATTAGGAAGTATATCTGCTTTAGGTGCTACTGATAAAGTTGTTATTGGACTATATGATACAGAAGAAAAATTTTATCATAAAACAGAACTTACTGGTAGTATGGAAATAACTTCACTTATTGGAAATATCTCTACAAAAAATGATGAGGTATATTTACATTGTCATATTAATGTCTGTGATAAAAATATGCAAGTTTTTGGCGGTCATCTAAATGAATGTCATATATCAGCGACTTGTGAAGTAATAATTACTAAGATAGATGGCTGTGTTGAGAGATTAGAAGATCCTACTATCGGACTTAACTTATACAAATTCAACTAAAAAAGTAGAAATTAGTTTTATTACTAATCTCTACTTTTTTTTGATTTAAATTTTTTCTTATCCCTTGTTTCTTCATTATATACTGTTTTACTAATTACTATACTATTCTTTTTATTAAACTCCCTATTTAAAAACTCATAATAAGTACCTGGTGTTATAAGACCATTCATCTTTAATAAGTCTATACCACTTTTACCAATAATTGAATCAGCTAGAAAGCAACAATTAGTTCCTAAAACAAAAAATGTTTTATATTTACCACTTTTAAATTTATAAAAATCTGCCTTTGTTTTCTTATATAAACAACTAGCATAATCACCATAGTCATCTTTATTAATATCACTATTTTCTAAATAATCCTCTTTATATGGAGGATTCCATGGTACTAAATTCGAATATAACTTATCGATATATTTCTCAATATTTTTCTTTTGATTATCAGTAAGTTTAAGACCAAAACCAAATAAAGTTTTTTTACTATGATCAATGCAAAAATCAATATATTTATTCTTGTGTGGTGTTTCAAAAATAACACCATCACCAATCATACTAAACATTCTATAAGATGCATCATCATAATTTCCATAAGCAATTATTTTACCATTATAATATATATCAACATGTCCAAAACGATTAAATCCTCTATTTGATACATGAACAAATACTTCCATATCAGGAGTTATACCCTCCTTATTAACAGGAGTTAAGATTTGCTTTTTGTCCTCTTCATTTAACATATTATTTATTTCTCTAAGTAATGTATATGGAATTATGGATTCTAAAAGAACAGGTATTGTTACTCTAATTCTTCTTTTTAGTTTTTTCTTTTTATCTTTAGGAATTAATGTCATTAACTGTTCAAGAATAGTATATATTCCTAATAAAACAAAATATCCCCCTATGATCATTAATGAGATAGTCATGTTTTTAATTGGAGCAAATAACAATGGAACAGCTATTACTAAATATAAAATACCTGTAAGTAAGGCTTTAATTGATTCACCACTATCATTATTTTTAAAAACAATAAAACAAGCAAATCTAATACCAGCATATGTAAGCATATAAAGAGCAAATGCCAAAGGTACCATCGCTAATGGAATACTTGGTACTAGTGACATAATAAGAGCAAAAAGTAAGCTAACTAGACTCTTAATAAAGGCATCTGTACTTTTTTCCTTTCGAAAGAAGTAGTGAACAAATTGAACAATACCTCCTACTAAGACACATGAAACAATTATATTTACTGTTTTTATATACAAACCATCTTTAAATATTAATATAAGTATTCCAAAAACAGCTAAGAAAATACCTAAAATTAACGAACTGGTCGTATCATAAATCTTATGATATTTCATTATATCACCTACTTCTATTTTTACCTCTTATACCAATATATTTGGGTAAACTACAAGGATTTAGAAAAATATTTAAAGACACATATTTATCTGCTAAAGTTATTAACCAGCCTTCTATATATCTAGGTGGCTTAGTTAATGGAAACATGTGTTTTGTAATTGAATCTTCAACTCTTAATGTCATATAATTAGGAAAATACTTTCTCGCATTTTGACAAGCTATTTTGCCATGAACAAATCCATGTTTTTCTAATAATGGTTTTTTAATTTTAGGAGCATCTTGCCATGGTGTTGTATAAAAATCATGTAATAAACTTGCTATAATTACTTCTTCAATTGAAACACTATATATTTTAGAAAGATATTTAGCAAATTTATAAGCACGATACGAAACCTTTAAACTATGTTCATAAACAGAATCATTATGATGAAGAAAGTTCTTTCTTTTTTGAAATTCTTCATTATCAATTATTAAGTGAGCGATTTTCATAAATTCTTTATCGCTTAAAATTCTATCAATGCTCATCATCTTTCACCACTTTTATTATATACTAAAGTACAAAAAAAGAAAAGAGCTAGCAAGCTCCTGTACATGTTAGTAAACTAGACATTTTATCAACTAAGGTATCGTTTAGCTCCTTTTTTTGTTTATCAGTTAACTCTTTAAAACCATCTTCATGGGAATCAAGGGTACCAATATGAATATCAGTTACTTTTCCCTCTTTGACAAAGACAACAGTTGGAAAGTAAAGTCTTTTTATGTTCTTATCTTTTAAACCTTCATATTCTCCTAAAAACTTATCAAGCTTAGAAACTAATTTATAATAGTCTTCTGTTCCCTCTTTTTCTGTTATTATTTTCTTTTTTTCTAATTTTTTGATATCTCTACTATCTTTATTATTTAAATAATAGATTTTCTCAATACCAACATTTTCAGCTGCATCTAATAAAGATGGTATTAAAGTGCGACACCATGGACAAGTTGGAAAACCAAAATAAATAACTGCTGTTTCATTGTCTAAAGCTTCAAATACTTTTTTATAATCAGCATATTCGATAACATTATTTCGAGAAATATTTAAGGTTTGATATTTCTTTTTATTATCAGTTTCTTTAGCATTATATTCTTCATATTCCTCTTTAAATTTTATAGCATCTGTTTTTTCAAGTTTGAAATCACGCTTATTAAGTTGAAAATAAGTTCCTAAAACACCTAATGTTAAAATCATTAAAACTACTATGATAATTCCAACCATTTTATCTTTTTTATTTATATCTTCTATTTTAGCTTCTTTTATGACTTCTTTTTTTGCCATTTATTATACCTCTTTCTAATCATTCGTATAAATATAGTTTATACTATTTTTACTGGTTGTGCAAGCTTTACTTAAAAATAAAAAGACAAATAAGTTTATGGCCTCCTTGTCTGTATGGCTATTCTTCTGGCATAAAAACTTCAAATGGAAAATTAGCTGTTCCATTTCCATCACTTATCATTGTCCCAGGTGCAAGTGAAACGGACGGACGGACGCCATATTTGTTGCGGACACCACTGTTGGCCAAAAAACCAAAATTGTCTATGCTAAATCCATTAATATCTTTGCTACTGAAATAGTTTGGAGACAAAATCCACCAATATTGATTGGTATTTAAATAGCCTTTACCACTACCTCCAGGATATCCATGTCCAGCAAGTGTTGCTTCATCAGCGGTTAGTAGTGCTACTGGATAGGTTAACTTTCCATTTCCTGCCTCACTACTTACCGTAAACTTATCATTAGCATTTGGACACTCAATACTTGGCTTGTATGTACTATAATGTCTTCCTCTTGCTCCAAAATATAAATAGCCACTTGTTGTTGATTCTTTATCCCATCCACCTTTTTGTGAGATACTTCGATCATTACACCAGATAGTATCTTCTAATCTACCTGTATAATCTATCATGTTTTTACTGTACCAATCATCTATTGCCGTCTTTATTGATGAGTTAGTTATATTACTTGAATCTGTTGTCATCTCTTTTAATATATCATCTATCTTTTTTCCTTCTTTTAAGGTCATATAATATGCTTCTGATGAAGTACCATAATATATATATTTCACAGCTGCACAACTGTCACTTGTTGTATGGCAGGTATAGTGATGGGCATTTACAAAAGTTTTATAATACTCTTCCCAATTCATTGGAAATACTTCTACTGGATCTACTAATTTATATATCCCATCTACATATTCGACGTCTTTTCCATAGATCCATTTTGTATTACTAGCTTGTTCTATTAAACTTTCATATGTTTCTCCAGATACCATATTGACATAATACGCAGATGAACTACTTGTTGAATCTAGATATGAAACTGTTTCACAACCTTCTTCAGTATCTTTAAAGCAAGTGTATTTTCTTTTTAAACTACTATAGTTACTACTCCATAAGTATTTTGTACTATTATTTAATGTATAGGTATTAGTTGATGCGTCATAAGTGACT
>CATKEA010000048.1 GCA_949746915.1 uncultured Bacilli bacterium | reverse complement strand
TTGACTAATTTTTATTATTTGTTAAACTTATATTAAATGGTGCGGTTGAAATTACAATAAAAATAGTTAGAATTTTATTACTAACTATATTATGAGTATAATATTTATCAAATAGAAAAGACAAGAGTAGGAAAATTTATAAAAAAATAAAACTAATTTTATATGGTTAAAATTAGTTTTATTTTTTGACTTTATTTATAATCAAATATAACCTGAATACGCTTAATAATTACTAAAATATTTAAAATAACAATAAATGCTAAATAATATATTATTGAGCTTACAATCTGAAGCATTACACTAACTTTGTAGTTTCCTATAAACAAAACAACAAAGGAAACAAATAATAATAAAAGACATACTATTATTTCAAAAATAGTTGACTCGAAAGTTTCCCTTACCAATTGACTATATTTTTCTTTCTTAATTCCAATATCAACAGAACATAATATACTCAATACAGCAAAAAACATAGAAATTAAAATTGAAAGAATAATATTCAAATTATCAAGGATTTCCTTACTAACAATAGTATTTTTTCCAATTGTTACAGAAAAAACAATTGGAATAATATAAATGCTAAAAAGTTGTAACCTATTTTTACTAAAAATAGTAAAATGCCTTTTAAATATAAATCTTATATCTACAAAGTTACTAGATTTTATAAAAAAACTAGCAACAAGAATACATCCACCTAAAAAAGACAGAAAATATAATACTATATCAAACATTTTTACCTCCTTAATTATTATTCTTCAACACTCAAAACCATTTCTTCTAGGTATTCAGATACTACAGTTACTAAATATTCCATTAATAACTTTTCATTTGGATGTCCAGTTAGCATTTTTATATTATCAGGTATATCTTCTATAATACTAAGATTTTCGAGATTATGTACACCAATCGTTCTAGTACGAGTACCAATTTTAACTTCAACTTTTAAATTATCATATTTTTTATTTTCAAACTCAAATAAATTATTTTTACCACCAGCAGCATAGCGAATACTATCTTTAATCTTTTCCCATCTACTTTCAGTAAAATTTAAATTACCGATTTCTCTTACTTCAACACCATAACCAAGACTTTGATTATCAGCTATATCACTAGATTTGAAATTTTTAATCATTCTAATTTTGCTAATATTTTCTTTTTTTAAATTTTTCTTAATAAATAAACTAGGGGCAATAGTCATACAATTTAATGATATTTTGTAATTATTCTTAAAAAATTGTTGCATTAGATAAGTTGTAATAGTTTTAACACCATATTGTCCAACATTTTGAAATATAAACATTCCTTTCTGAACTGTGACTTTTTGATTATCCTTTGGAAAAACAATCGCAAGATAAAAAGGTCTAACATCAATGTCTGAAGCCTTTTTTTTATAATTCAAGTTACTAGTGTTTCCATCAATAATTTCGGATGTGCTTCCATACATTCCAGAATTTATCTTTGTATATATCATTTTAAATGCATCAGTCTCAATACAATTTTTACAATTATATAAACACTGAAAAGTTTGTTCTCTATCAGCATAACTAGTTAATGAACTATGCTTTTCAAAAAATAGTTCAAACAACTCAGAACAATTAGTAAAATGATAAGAATTACCAGAAATATTAGAAAATGAAAGCTCCTCATTTAAATTATAAACACCATTCTTATTTTTGGAATTCATTTTTCTTAAACAAAAACTACAAGCAGTTATACTTAAATTTGGCATACTATACTACAACCTCTTTTCTTTATTGGTAAATTATACCATTAATAATAAAATTTGTCGATATAAAATTTACTATATGTTAAAATGACATATATTTTAATAAATGAGTATTTGCAAGTAACTATAATTTTCTTACAAACTATACAATAATACTAAAGAATATTATCAAGTTATAAATTGAGTTATGATATAATATTTTTTGGTGATGTATCATGATTAAAGTAGTAGCAGCATTAATTGAAAATAATGGTAAATTTTTAATCGCAAAAAGAGCAACAGGAGATCCTAACAATTTGGGAAAATGGGAATTTCCTGGAGGAAAAGTAGAAAATGGTGAAAATGAACTTCATGCTATTGAACGTGAAATAAAAGAAGAATTTGATTTAAAAATTAAGGCTCAAAATTTTATAATAAATAATATTCACAACTATCCTTCAAATACAATTGATTTAAGACTATATAGTTGTAAATATATAACAGGAGATTTTAAACTAAATAGTCATTCTGAATATAAATGGGTAACACTAGATGAGATTCTATCATATGATTTAGCACCTGCAGATATTCCATTAGCCAAATATTTAAAAGATTCACTTGTAACCTCAATAGTAGCTTAGAAAAGATTTTTACTTTAACAATTATCTTTTTGCAGAAATTAGCCAATTTAGTAACTTAAAGATATTTAACAACCAATCAATAAGGCTTATAATATACAATGAATTTATATATTATATCCACAAAATTTGTTGAAAACTTTTTATTAAATATTTTTAAATTTTACAATATTTTGCTATATTAACAAGTAATATTTCAGCATTATAAGACTATATGTATGAACTTCTGAAGTTTAACCTAATTTTATAAAATAAATTTTTAGTCAGATAACCTAGTTAATAATAATTTACAAATAA
>CATKEA010000047.1 GCA_949746915.1 uncultured Bacilli bacterium | reverse complement strand
GGATAACTTATTATAATACTTAAAAATATTATTATATTTTAGAATTAAAAAGAAAAGCAAAATTAATTTACTTTTCTTTTTTGTAGTCATTAAATTCTTTATTTCTAATCATTGCGATTTCTTCTTTGTATGGGGCTTTTACTTTATCGATGTATGGTGTTTCTAGTATCTTAGGAATATTTTCTAATTTTGTATTATAAATAACAGATAACAAATTATCAAAACCGATTGTTCCATATCCAATATTCTCATGACGGTCTTTTTGGGCACCCAGGTCATTTTTACTATCGTTGATGTGAATACATTTTATTTTATCTATACCAATTATTTGATCAAATTCCTCTAGTACTTGGTCAAAGTCTGTAATATTATAGCCACTGTCATTTAAGTGACAAGTATCTAAGCATACTCCTAGGCGTTCACTATTTTCAACATTATCAATTATTTGTTTTAGCTCTTCAAAATTTCTTCCGATTTCTGTACCTTTTCCTGCCATTGTTTCTAATAAAATCATACATTCACTATGGTTATTCATAAATACTTTATTCAAGCCATCGCTAATATTATTTATTCCTTCTTCTACTCCAACTCCAACATGACTACCAGGATGTAAAACAATATATTTAATTCCTAACTGGTTACATCTATTTAATTCCTCTGTTAAAAAATCAACTGAAAATTCTAGATTATTTCTATTAGCTAGGTTAATAATATATGGTGCATGTACTACTACTTTGTCAAAAGAAATGCCATTTTCCTTCATTAAGCTTAAAGCTTCTAGAGTCTTTCCATCTAATATTTTTGATCTATTAGTATTTTGTGGTGCTCCAGTATAAAACATAAAAGTATTGGCATTATAACTTATTGCTTCTTTTGTACTTTTTACTAACTGCTCATTTTTATCAAATGAAACGTGTGAACCAATATATAACATAAACTCCCCTGCTTTCTAATTTTTAGAATAAATTGTTGCTATCCATTTAGTATATCCTGCTGGTAATTTTAAACCAACTATAAAGGATTTTGGTGTTCCTGAATCCCATGAACAATCAGTGTTTCCTGTTTCACAGAATAAATTTTTTGATGTTCCTGTTGGTGTTCCTGATAGTGACTGAATACTAACTGGAGCAGTATTTTTAGCATTTGATAATACCTTACTACTATCTAACTCATTCTCTAGTGTTAGTGGAATATAATTTCCTCTTTCATCTTGGGCTGCAAAATAATAATTATATTCTGGATTTTCTGGTGTATTATGATTTGTAATAATTACATAACTTTTTTTATCTACATATGGAAGACCATAGGCCGATTCAAATTTTCCTCTTTCAACTCGTACCATATTTAGTGATACTACTGTTACTTCATTAAGTTCTGTTGGTAGTGTATAAGTTCCAGATAAAGCTTTATTATGAACATCTTGAATAAAACCTTTGGCTGATGATATCCAAGCATCCTTTTTAGACTTTGAAATATAAGTAGAAACAGCTGGGATAGCTATTGCCATGATTACACCTAAAATAACAATTACAGCAAGTAATTCAATTAATGTGAAACCTTTCTTATTTAATAACTTACTACGTTTATTCATAGTTAGACCTCCTATTTTGTTAATACTAGTATATCATTACTTAGTAAAAAAAACTAGATACAAAAGAAAAAAGATGCTAATGCAACTTTTAAAACTAATTATAAACTTGAGTAACATTGATACGTAATGGTGTTGAACCATTAGTATTTAATTCAACAGTTTTACCAATATCAGCACTTGTTGGCATATTAGAAATTGTTAATCCCTTTGTAACTAATTCTCCCTTAAGAGATGATTCAATAGTTAATGGGATTTGATTTCCTTTAACATCTTCTCCTACATAATAATAATCATAAGTTGGAGAAGTTTGATCAGCATTAGATTGAACAATTACAATATATGTTTTTGATTCATTATAGTCATAACCAAATCCAGATTGCATTTTTCCTCTTTCAAGACTAACTCTTTTAGGTACATTAACGATTGTAGCATCGTTATGATAAATTGGTAAATCAAAAATACTAGAATTGGCTTTTGTTTTAACATCATTAATATATTGTAATGCACTATTACTCCATGCATCTTTTTTTGATTTAGTTATGTAAGTGGAAACAGCTGGAATAGCAATTGCCATAATTACACCTAAAATAACGATTACAGCAAGTAATTCAATTAATGTAAAACCTTTTTTGTTTTTTAACAATTTTTTCATTTGTTAAACTCCCTTCTATTTTATACATTTTAAGTATAACAATTCAAAAGATTTTTTTCAATGATTTTGACATTTTTAAAGTAAACTTGTCATTTTTTTACATATTAGAAATCTTAATGTTGGACAATTGAAGTGATACTTTTTCCTGTCAAGGTAGAAAGTTTAGACTTAATCTCTGCCTCGGTAAATTTAAAGTCTACCCATTTTTTAGAAACAGTATTAGTTCTGTTATCCCCATTTAAATTATCAATTGAAACAAGTGGAATTCCTCTTCCTGAACCATCACTTACAGTTCCAATTAATTGAACATAATAAGTATAAGTGTCATTTACTAGACATATTGCTACATAACTTCTATTTTCGTCATACTTTACACCTTCAGGATCGGATTCAATATCACCATTATTTAAGTAAGCTAGTTTTAAGATAACTGCTTGTCCATTGGTAGGCCAATCAATATCTGTATCTGATCTAATCTGTGTTTCAGCCATAGATACTAACTTTTTGGCATCACTAACATATGTTTCTTTCTTATTTTTATCTAAAACTGATACAACATTTGGAACAGCAATAACTAGTATAATTGATAAGATCATCAATACACCAAGTAATTCCACTAGTGTAAAACCTTTGTTATTTATTTTTGACATAATTCCTCCTATAAAACATTTTTTGTTAAATATTAAGTATATATGGATTTGCTTCTGTTCCCATTCCACTAATTATTTTGATATCTGATTTTAAATATATTACTGGAAAAGCCGCATATGGTGTTGCTGCTGTCCATCCAACATTTCCTTCTTCTAGAATTGCAGCAGAATGTGCACCAGAAGTATTTGAGATTGATAATGGAGTCATTGTTAATGTTCCTCCTTTATATAACCAATTATTAGTTTTACAATCATTTATTTCTGGAGTATTCCAATTGTAAAGTTTACTTTTTAAACAAATATCTCTAGTTGAGGTTGTTCCACCTCTTGTTGCATAAGCATAATCTGATGGATACATTAATCCAACACGCCCTGTCCATACAGATTGTCTTACAATATTATCATTACAATTACTTCCACTACAATTTTTTCCTGTTTTGTCACTTCTTTCGGCTGTATAGTACTCATCTGCTGCCATATTGTTACTAGCATATTCTGTTCCATTACTTCCTGTATTCCATTTAACTTCATCAATTAAATCTTTATATTTATCTTTTAGACCATTAGTAGTAAAATCACAATTAGTAACTGTTTGACTTTGATCATTATAACAAGTACCACTATTGGTATTCCAATAAAGACTTCCTCCAGTAGTTGCAGTTTCATATCCTGGATTTAATAATTTCATTATTGAAGATTGGCTCCATTCATTTACTCCATGTCCACTATTAACCAAGTTTCCTGATGAATCCCAACTATATACTCCAATACTTTCATCACGGATTAGTTTTATCCTTGATTTCTTATTACCATTTATGTCTTCAATATTATTCATAACTCCTATAATTCTCCATTTTTCATCATTAAAAGAAATATAGTTATTTGGCGTTAAACCAATATATCTTAAATTATTATCTATAGTATTATCAAATAATAAATTTTCTTGATCATACTTACTATTTTCTAACATACATTGGGCTAATTCTTGTCCATTTTCTTCACAAATTATTATTCTTTCAGCATAAGTTGGTTCATTATTATGATGACTTGTAATAACTGTTATTTTACTTAAGAAACTTTTATTCATAGTATCTTCTGTCAATGGCGTATTTTCATCTAGCCATAGTCGTAAATTAAATGAGATTGTTTCTTCTTTTCCTATATAACCCTTTTCTAATTGATAAGAATTTCTAGTTTCTTCTAAAGTTGGATCTACTGTTTTATTAGATGTTAGCATTTTAGGATTATAATTTTGAAGTTGTAGTTTTATATTGTTATCATTAGTAAAACTACTACTATTTAAAACTTCTAAATTAATTTGGTAAGATACATAACTATCACATGTATTTTCTAAAGTAAATTCGTATGGCACTAGATTTTTACCATCAGTATCAGTAATTGGTATAGCATCTTGTAAATTGATAGGATTATTATCTTTAAAACTTATTTTGAAACAACCTGAAGTTATTCTATTGGTTGTTTTTTGAGTAAATGTTAATTGCCATAAAGCAAATGATGTTCCAGATACTATAAATGTTATTGCTAATAGTAATAATGGAACGACTAATTTTTTTAGTTTTTCTTTTTGTTTGTAGTTTGTACTATTCATTGCTATCACTCCGTATTCTATTTTAACAATATCATTATAACATATAATTTTTAATTTTGTGAAACTTTTTTCTTAACTTTATAAGAAGTAAAATAAAATGACAAAAAACTTCTTTACGAAGTTTTTAACAAGTCTTTTATATTTTTTACTTCTTCTGTTTCTTTATCAAAGTAATTACCATATCTAAAAATAGCAAAACCCGAATAATTAGAAAGGGTTCTAGAATATTCTATTTGTCTTCTTATAACATTTGATGAAAAGACAAACTCATACATCCCATCAATAGCATATTCATCTACTAATCCTATTTTATATAGGGGTAAACCAATAATTAATTTTACTTTTTTATTCCTTACTAAGTTATTCCAAAAATTAGCTGTTTCTTCGAAAGGCTTGACTGTATTTTCAAATCCATAATAGATTTGTGGAATTATATAGTCTAGATAATTTTCATTTATCCAAGTATAAATATCAGCATACATTTCATTCATATTATTTTCAATATTTCCACTTGGGCTTATACCAAATTCTTTTTTATATTTATGTACAACTTCACTTACTTTTGATACCATTTCATTTACGACCATATATCGATATTCTTTTTTGGAAATATTTACTCCTGTTTTTAAATAGTTCTGATAATTTTCTTCATCTATTGTGTCATCCATATAAAAATAATCATCAAACATAATACCATCAACATCATAATTTTTAACTACTTCCTCTACTCCTTTAACTATTAAGTTAATCACTTCACTACTTGCTGGATTGTAAAATATTCCTTTACCATCAATAACTTTTACATTATTGGTTCCAAACCATTTATAACTTGGATTTTTAATAGAGATGGTGGAAGTATCTGTATTATTTCTAATACGATATGGATTTATCCAAGCCTGAATGGATATTTTTTCCTTATGTGCTTTAGCTATAAAATATTCCAAAACATCAAAATCTATTTTTTCTCCTTCTTTACCAGTTATTATATAACTAGTTGGAAAGATTAAACTATTATAGATTGCATCTGAAAAACTTCTTATATGAAGATACAAAGTATTAAAATTATTTTCTTTTAGCTTTAAAATTATATTATCAATTACTTTTTTCTTTTGACTTTCATTAGTATTATCAAAATAATTTAAAAATTCAATATATGAAAAAAATATCCCTCTAGTTTCTTGTTTATTCTC
>CATKEA010000046.1 GCA_949746915.1 uncultured Bacilli bacterium | reverse complement strand
TAAAAGAAATCTGAATATATTATTTATAATGAATTAATATAAGTTCTGTATAATTGTAATTTGTAGTAGGTGATACAATGAAAAAAATTTATATACTTTTAATGCACACACATACAATACCAGCTAAAATAATAAGAAAAGTTACTAATTATGAATATAGCCATGTTGGAATTTGTCTAGATAAGGATTGTAGTGCAATATATAGTTTTGGGAGAAAACACCTTCATTTTATCCTTGATGCTGGACTTCTTATTGAATACAAAGATGGAAAATTTTTTAAGACTTTCAATAAGACCAAATGTAAAATATATGAAGTTGAAGTTACTGATAAACAATATAAAGATGTTGTAACAACTCTTGACTATATGATGAAAAATAATAAAAGCTATAAATATGATTTTTTTGGAATAATTCCTAGATATTTTGGTATACCAATAACCATCAAAAATAGATATGTTTGTAGTTATTTTGTAGCAACCATCTTAGAAGCAGCTAATATTCATAGATTTAATAAAAGTGCATGCTTTGTAAATCCTAAAGACTTTGAAAATATAGCAGGTTTTCATGAAATATATAATGGTAGTTATCTGACATATAAATCGATGTAAGGTAGTAAAAATAGGAGATGATATAATGCAAAATTTTAACTTTTATTCGCCAACATATTTTCATTTTGGTTTAAAAGCAGAAGAGGCAGTTTCTAATTTAATTCATATGTTTGGTGGTGGAAAAATTTTAATTGTATATGGCGGACAAACAATTATAAATAATGGTTTACTTAATAAAGTAAAGATTTCTTTCGAAACTAATTATATTCATTTTTTTGAGCTTGGTGGTGTTACTGCAAATCCAGAAAGTGATTTGGTATATAAAGGAATAAATATTGCTCGCGAAAATAAAGTAGATATGATATTAGCTATTGGTGGCGGAAGTGTTATTGATACAGCTAAAGCAATTGCTATTGGAGTTGCTTATAATAAAGATTTCTGGAACTTTTTTGATAAAACAGAACCAATTATTAAGCAAGCTTTACCAATTGGAGTAATTTTAACAACAGCCGCATCAGGAAGTGAAGGTAGTAATAGTGCTGTTATCACTAATTCAATAACACGAGAAAAAAGAGGTGTTAATAGTGATATTATTAGACCAGCATTTGCTATTATGAATCCGAATCTTACTATGACTCTTTCTTCATATCAAACAGCTTGCGGAATAGCTGATATAATGACTCATGTATTGGAAAGATACTTCTCTAATACCACTGGAGTAATGTTGACAGATAATATTTGTACAGCTATTTTAAAAACAATGCTTCACTATGCTCCAATAGTAATGATGGATCCTAGTAATTATGAAGCTCGTAGTAATATTATGTGGGCAGGAACTATAGCTCATAACAATATTTGTGGTGTAGGAAGACTTCAAGATTGGGCCAGTCATAAAATAGAACATGAATTATCTAGTCGTTATAATGTGGCTCATGGGGCAGGACTTGCTGTTGTTGTACCTAGATGGATGAGATATATTTACAAGAAAAATCCAACAAAATTTTATCAATTTGCTGAAGAGATTATGGGAATATCTGGTGATAACAACGAAGCAAAAATAATAGCAGCTATTGACAAATTAGAGAACTTTTGGATGAGTTTAGGACTTCCATTTAATTATGAACAGGTAGGCTTAAAAAAAGAAGATATACCAAGTTTAGTAAATGGTGTTGATTTTCCAAATGGTCGCGATTTTTTAGGAAATTATGTACCTTTAACAAGAGAAGATGTTAAAAATATATTAGAAATGGAATAAGAACTAAAAATGATAAGTTCTTTTTTATTGCAAATTATTTATTAAACTTTTTATATCTAAAATTATACAAGTGATTGACGAACAATTGTTTGTTAGTGTATAATTCAATTGTTGAATAAATTTATCTATATCTAAAATAATCTTATAGCTTAATTTTATTTTAAATTGTGATATCATATAAGAAGTTGGGAAGTTGATAAAATGAAAGAAGAGTTTTATAAGCAAATTGAACATAATATAATAACAAAATTTAGAAAACCAATATGGAGACCTTTTACAAAGGCAGTGCGTGATTTTGAAATGATAAAAGAAAATGATAAAATAGCAGTCTGTATGTCTGGCGGTAAAGATTCTTTCTTATTGGCAAAGTGCATTCAAGAATTAAAATTACATGGAAGAGTAAGATTTGATTGCATATTTTTAGTAATGGATCCTGGTTATAATAAAAAAAATCGTGAAATGATTGAGAATAATGCTAAATTAATGAATATTCCAGTTACTATTTTTGAAACTAATATCTTTGATTCAGTTAAAGAAATAAAAGATTCGCCATGTTATCTATGTGCTAGAATGCGAAGGGGAAACTTATATGCTAAAGCTAAAGAATTAGGATGCAACAAAATAGCTTTAGGTCATCATTATGATGATGTCATTGAAACCATACTTATGAGTATGCTATATGGTGGAGAAATAAAAACAATGATGCCTAAATTAAAAAGTACTAATTTTGAAGGGATGGAGTTAATAAGACCAATGTATTACATTAAAGAAAGAGATATTATTTCATTTAAAGATTATCATAAACTAACATTTTTAAATTGTGCTTGTCGTTTTACTGAGATGTGTGAAATGAATGCTGATATGGAAGAAAAGAGCAAACGTAAAGAAATGAAAAAATTAATTGAAACCTTCAGAAAAAAGAATGAATTTATTGAAAGAAATATTTTTAAAAGTGTTTTTAATGTAAATTTAAATACTTTAATTGGATATCATAAAGATGACTATATCTATAATTTTTTAGATGATTATGATCAAGAAAAATAAAAGTTATTAAAGGAAGTAGAAAATGACTAATATAAATAAAAAAATCCTAAATGATATAAAACAAATGCAAGATAAAGAATATCAAAAATTTCACTCTAAGTTATGTCCTAATAATGATAATATTATTGGAGTAAGAGTGCCTAACATTAGAAAGTATGTAAAGAAGCTACAAAAAGAGGAACCTAATTATTTAGAACTTATTGATATAAATAGTTTTATTTATTATGAAGAAATATTAGTTTTCGGATTATATATAGTAACCTCTAATTTAGATGATAATCAATTATTTTATTACTTAGATCTATTTGTTCCACTTATTGACAATTGGGCCGTCTGTGATATTGTCTGTGGTAGTATGAATGTGAAAGAAAATAAACAAGATACTATTTATAAATATATTAAAAAATATTCTAAGTCATTAAATGAATTTGAAAGACGTTTTTTTGTTGTGATGCTATTTCATTATTTAGATGATAAATATATTGATATGGTTATAAAAGATATTAATAAAATTAATACTAATGAGTATTATGTCAGTATGGCTGTTGCTTGGTTAGTGTCAATTATTTATATAAAATATCAAGAAAAATGTCTACTATTTTTAAATAATAATGACTTGGATACTAAAACATATAATAAAGCCCTTCAAAAGATAATCGAATCAACACAAGTATCAAAGAAAGAAAAAGAACTAATTAAATTGCTGAAAAAATAGGAGTAGGACTGATATCTATGGAATTTATAAAGGCAAAAACTATTATAACAAAAGTAAAATATGGAAGTAGTTGGTATGGGATAGATTATAATATGAATCTATATAGAGGATGTCCACATGGTTGTATTTATTGTGATAGTAGAAGTAACTGTTATCATATTGAAAACTTTGATATTCCAAAAGCTAAACAGGATGCGATTAATATTCTTGAAAAAGAATTAATAAAGAAAAAAGAAAAAGGTGTTATTGGAATTGGTTCAATGTCAGATACTTATAATCCTTTAGAAAAACAATTAGAATTAACTAGAAAAACCTTAAAGCTCATTTTAAAGTATAACTTTGGTGTATCAATTGATACAAAAAGTAACTTAATTTTAAGAGATTTAGATTTATTAAAAGAAATAAATAAAAATGCCAATGTTATAATAAAATTTACTATAACAACACCAAGTGATTGCTTATCAAAAATTATTGAACCACATGTATGTGAAACTTCAAAAAGGTTAGAAGCAATTAAAATACTAAGTGATAATGGGCTTTATGTAGGAATAATGATGAATCCAGTGTTACCATTCATTACTGATAAAGAAGAAGATATCAAAAAATTAGTCAAACTTGCTTATGATTATGGTGCCAAATTTATAAGTACATACATGCAAATGACTTTAAGAGAAAATCAAAGGTATTATTACTATGATAAGTTAGATAAAAATTTTAAAGGATTACGGCAGAAATATGAAAATATATATAAAGATAAATATAATTGCGTATCATTAAATTATAAAAGACTTTATCAAATATTTACTAAAGAATGTGATAAATATGGACTTCTATATAATATGGAAGATATTATAAAATTTTATAAAAAAGTAGAAAACGATAAGCATGAACAATTAACTCTTTTTTGAGATGATGATTCACTAAAATCTTTATACATAGTTATTTTCTTTTACGATATAAATAGCACAAAATTAATATGTCATAGTTCGCTTTAAAATATTTATAGGTATTAATGTTATCTCTAGAAAGGAACCTGTCATGACTTGGAAAGACTTATACAATAAAGCTAACTTTTATGAAATAGAAAAAGAATTTTATGAGGAGCTTAAAAATTATATTGCTAATGATTTAAGATTTAAAATTGATATTTCTATGAAATTAAACAACTATAAAGAAATTATTATTTTAGGAATTGGTACTAATATTAGTGAGTGGGCAAATTTTGATACATTTGGTCCTCGTGTTGGATCTTTATTAAAACAATATAATTTACCTGAATATATTAAATGTTATGGAGATATGGATGAAACATTAAATGCTACCAATATTGCTTCATTTGCTAAAGAAATGAAAAAGGAACTAGAAGAAAAAATGGTAATTGCCATAGACTCTTCAATATCTAGTAGAAGAAGTTTAGGAAGTATAACTATTTATAATCATGGGTTAAAACCGGGAGCAGGGTTTAAAAAGAAATTACCCAAGCTTGGTGATTTAAGCATACTAGGAAATACTGTTGAAAAAACATATAATTTATTTAATTTGAGTCGAGAACAAATAAATAGTCTAAGTATAAGCATAAACAAATTAGAAGAATTAGTTAATATAACTACAGAGTCTTTAAGTATTGCACTTTCTAAAGATGATTTTGTAATTTGTAAAGAAAAAATAATTCGTAGATACTAGTCAATAAGATACTTATTGTATTATCTATGTTATAATAATAATTATTATATGTCTATATTTTATAAACGTCATAGAAGATAAATGAAAGTAGAATTTTCGCAACAAGAATCATTTAGATATCGTTACAAGTAACAATCATTTTTTTAGAATATCAACTAATTTTTTTGCTAGCTCTTCTGGTTTTTCTATACAACCATTTTTTAGCCAGTAGTAATAAATATTAAATATTCCACCAGATATAAAATAAGATTTATAAATATCAAATTCATTTTTATAAATATTAAGTAATCTATTCTCAAATTCGTTTTTTT
>CATKEA010000045.1 GCA_949746915.1 uncultured Bacilli bacterium | reverse complement strand
CCCCCACAATCTAGGATTGAGCGAATTTTTATAAAATTGTTTAGATTTGTTTAGGATGAAGTAATGTATTTATGAAAATAACTAAATATTCACAGTCTTGTTTAATGTTAATTATAAAGTTTAAGCTACTCCTAGAGACTATGAAAATTTAGATATTTAACTTAATTAAAAAAATATAAATTTAACTTTGTGTTAACCGATTGTTGTGTTATAATATAAATATGTAAGTGCTAGTATGAGACTTGTGTCTTTTGTTTGCACTTTTTTAATATTATTTGGGATTTGGGCATAAAAAAAGCTACCAACGTAGCATCTCACGTAGTGAGTATTTAGGGTATACAAGTGTAAACCTTTATTTTAACTCTCTATGACGTCTCAAATGGTATTAAGACAATTAAATATTATCATATATTAGGAGGTATGTCAACATATGAATAAATTTAATTATAATATTGGACTCGATATTGGTACAACTTCTGTTGGATGGGCAGTTGTTAATGATGATACTAGCAAGGTTGTTCGAAAGGGAAATAAACGACTTTGGGGTGTTCGTTTGTTTGAAGAAGCAGAAACTGCTGCTGAGAGAAGATCTTTTAGGAGTATTCGTCGTAGATACGATAGGAGAAGAAAAAGAATAAAGTTGCTTCAGGATTTTTTTAAAGATGAAGTTTTGAAAGCAGATAAAAATTTTTTTGTTAAAATGAAAGAAAGTTTTTATAATTCAAATGATTTAATAAATAAAACAGTTGCTATTTCTGATGATGAGTTAAATTTAATAAAGCGGTATTATAAAAAGTATCCAACTATTTATCATCTTAGAAAACATTTAATGGAGTGTGATTGTATTGAAGACATTAGGTTAGTTTATCTAGCTATTCATCATATAATTAAATATAGAGGTAATTTTATTTATACAGGTGGCAATTTTGATATTAATAGTTTGAATATTGAAGAATGTTTAGAAGAAATTTTTGATTTGTTTAATTTGTTATGTGATGAAGTTTCTTTTAATGTTGATTATATTTCAGATATAGATTATAAAAAATTAGAAGATAGTATTTTATTTCATTCTAAAAATGATAAGAAAGTATTACTTAAAAATGCTTTACAGTTATATGTTAGTAAAGATTTCTTGACTCAGTTTACTAATTTAGTAATTGGTAATCAATTTTCAGTTTCTAAACTATTTAATATTGATCTTGATGATGATATAAAGATTAAGTTTCAAGGATCTAAGTATGATGATGAGAGAGATTTGATAGAAAAAGTAATTGGTTCAAAGATTGAAATTTTGGATGTTTGTAAAAATTTGTATGATATGATTTTTCTAAAAGAAATGTTTAAGGGAAAAAGTAGTTGTAGTTTATCAGTTGAAATGGTTGATAGGTATGATGTTCATAAAGATGACCTTTCTTATTTAAAACAACTTTTTAGATATGATGGTGTTTTGTATAAGAAAATGTTTAAATCAAAGAGAGATAAGAAAAAAGATATTTTATGTATATATGATTCTTATATTCATAATAAGTTAACATATGATGATTTTAGAAAAGAATTAAATAAAAATCTTGAAGTATTATTTGATAAAGTTACTAATCAAGAGCTTATAGATAAATATAATTTATCTATAAAAACTAGAATAGATAATGGAAGCTTTTTACCAAGAATTACTGATGTTGATAATGGTAAATTTCCATTTCAATTGAATAGAGCTGAGTTAGTAAAGATAATTGAGAAGCAAGGAAAATTTTATCCATTTCTTTTAGAAAAAGTTAATGATAGTGAATATAAATTAGAGAGATTACTTAGTTTTAAAATTCCTTATTATGTTGGGCCATTAAATACAACTACTAGTAGTGAAAAATTAAACTCTAATGCGTGGTTAGTTAAAAGAAAAGATGTAAACAGGATTACTCCTTATAATTTTGATGAAATCATAGATAAAGAGAAGACGGCAGAAGAGTTTATAAATAGAATGATTTCTCATTGTACATATTTACTTGATAAGTATGTAATGCCAACTAATTCTATTGTTTATTCAAAGTTTAAAGTAATGAATGAACTTAAACAAATTAAAGTTAATGATCTAAGGCTACCTTTAGATGTGCAGAAATCTATTATTGAAGAACTTTTTATGAAACGTGAAGGTACTATTACTGATAAAATATTTAAAGAATATATTAGAAAGAAAAATTTATTTCCGATGTTTAATGATGATTTGATGGTTGTAGGTTATTCTAGTGATAAAGGTTTTGCTAATAATATGTCTGTTTATGTTGATTTTTTCGGAAATGATGGTGTTTTTAAGGATACTAACTACAATATTAAAAATGCAGAAGAAATTATAAGATGGATAACTATTTTTGAAGATAAGAGTATTTTAGAATCTAAGTTACGAGATAATTATGTTGATTTAAGCGATGCCAAAATTAAGAGTCTTCTTATTAAAAAGTATAAAGGATGGAGTAGATTATCTGAAGAGTTGTTGACGACTAAGTATTATGTTAATAAAGAGACAGGTATTAAAATGTCTATTATGGATTTATTAGAGGAAACAAATGAAAATTTTATGCAGATTATAAATAATGATAAGTATAAATTTCAAAATATGATTGATGAATATAATAATATAAACGAAGCATCTATAATTAATTATGATTTAGTTTCTAAACTTGCTACGTCTCCTTCAACTAAAAGAGGAATTTATCAGGCTTTGAAGGTTGTGTCTGAAATTGTTGAGTATATGGGATATACACCCCAAAATATTATGATAGAAATGGCTCGTGGCGATGGGATAAAGAAAAGAACTGAGAGGCGTAAGGATTATTTAGTTAATTTGTATAAAAAATATAAAGGAGAAATAAATGATTTTTCTAAGCTTAATAACCAGTTATCTAGAGTTGAGAAAATAGATAGTGAAAAATTGTTTTTATATTTTATTCAAGAAGGTAAGAGTTTATATTCAATGGAACCTATTAATATAGATGAGTTATTTACGGATAAATATGAGGTTGATCATATAATTCCTAGAACTTTGATAAAGAATGATTCTATTGATAATAAGGGACTAGTTTTAAGAGAGGAAAATCAGTTAAAGGCTGCTAATTTTGTGTTGCCTGAAGTATTTAGAAGTGAAAAAAATAAAAAATGGTGGAATCATTTAAAAAAAATAGGTTTGATTTCTTCAAAAAAATATAATGCTTTATGTAGATATAAGTATAGTGATGAAGATATAAAAGGATTTATAAATAGACAGCTTGTTGAAACTAGACAGGTTACCAAACATGTTGCTAATATACTTAAGAGTTTTTATAAAGAGTCTAATGTTGTTTATTTACATGCTGATTTATCTCATAATTATCGTGAAAGATTTAAATTATATAAATTTAGAAATTTAAATGATTATCATCATGCTCATGATGCGTATTTAGCTGCTGTGATTGGCAATTTTACTAGTAATTATTTAAAAGATGTAAATTTTGAAAGACTTAAAGTGATTAATAGAGAACTTATAAAGAATAAACAGTATGGTAAGCTTAGATTTGGTTATGTAATTAATAGTATGGATAATCAATTATTAATTAATGATAGTACTGGAGAAGTTATGTTTGATGTTGATAGTGTTAATAATATTGTTCAGGATACTTTATATAATAATGATATATTAATTAGTAAAAAGGTAGAATTTAGGACAGGTCAATTTTATGATCAAACAATTATGAAAAAGGGAAATCCTGGAATAAGATTAAAAGATAATCTTCCAACAGAATTATATGGTTCTTATAATAGTTTGAAAGCGTCTTATGTTGTTTTAGTTAAATGGATAAAGAAAGGAAAAGAAAATCAGAGGTTAATAGGAATTCCTACTTATATTGATGTTAAATCTAAGGTTAAAAAAGGATTACTTGATTCATATGTAAGAAATTTATTAGAATTAGGCGAAAATGATAAAGTTATTATTGGTAATATGAAAATACCATTTAATCAATTGTTGGATTGTAATGGAAAAATGTGTTATTTAGTTGGAGCAGGCAGTACTAATCCTAAAGTTGAAATTTGTAATGCAAAACAGTTTATTATTGATAAAGTACATATGAAAATGTGGAAGGATAGTTTAAATCGATTGTTAAACAAAAAAATTTATAGTCAACCAGATGAGATGTTATATGAAAATCAGCTTACAGATATTATTAGATATATTGTAGAAAAAATAGAAAAGGAGTATTTGTTATTTTCAGATAATCTTAATGAAATGAAAAAAATATTCTGTATTGATAATATTGATAGTTTGTCTTTAGAAAAGAAAGAAACTATTATTATGGAAACTTTTACGCTTTTAAGATGCAATAGTACAGCTGCTAATTATAAATTATTGGGTAGAAGTGATCGCTTTGGTAGAAAGGCTCAAAATAATATAGATCATGCGAAGCTTATTTTTAAGTCTGTTACTGGTATATGGGAGAAAGAAAGTGAGTTTTAGAACAATTGTAGTAACTGAGCAAGCTAGACTTAGTTATAAAAATAGATTTTTAGTTGTTAAAAAGGGGTTAGAAGAGAGTTTTATTCATTTATCAGAAATAGATACTATTATAGTAGATTCTATATCAGTATCTATTTCTACTTATTTGCTTAAGGAGTTATCTGATAATAAAATAAATATTATTTTTTGTGATGATAAGCATAATCCTTTTGGTGAGTTACAGTCTTTTTATTCTAGGTATAATTCTAGTAAAAAAATTGTATTTCAAACGAAATGGTCAAAGAAGGATAAAGGTAAGCTTTGGTCTTTGATAGTTAGGAATAAGATATTGAATCAAGCTTTAGTACTTCAAAAGATAAAAAACGTTAATTATAGTGTGCTAATGGAATATATGGATAATGTTTGTGATGATGATAAAACTAATAGAGAGGGTCATGCATCTAAGGTTTATTTTAATTCTTTATTTGGTAAAAACTTTGTTAGGAATGATAATGATGATATTAATTCTGCACTTAATTATGGATATGCGATTTTATTATCAACAGTTAATAAGGAAATTGTAAATAATGGTTTTATTACTCAGCTTGGTATTCATCATAAAAATGAGTATAATCCATATAATTTGGCTTGTGATTTGATGGAAGTTTTTAGGCCTATAATTGATAGTTTTGTTTATTTTAATAGTAATAGGAATTTTGATATGAGTTTTAAGTTAGAACTTATTGATTTGTTTAATAAAAGTTATAAATTTAATAATAAGAATTATGTTTTGAAAGATATAATAAGGTTTTATGTTAAGAATGTATTTGATTATATGATTACAGGGAAAGAGTATAAGGATTTTGTCTATTATGAGGGATAGAGTAATGAGGACAATTGTATTTTTTGATTTGCCGAATATTTATTCTAATGATAAAAGAAGTTATTTGAGGTTTAGAAAGTTTTTAATAACTGAGGGATTCATAATGCTTCAGGAATCAGTTTATTCTAAAATGATTTTAAACTCTTGTCAGTCAAAATATTTGATGGATAGGATTAGAAAGAATGCTCCTAAGAAAGGATTAATACAAGTTCTTACTATAACTGAAAAACAGTATGCTCAAATAGAATATATAATTGGTAATACAAATACTAAAATAATCAATAGTGAAGATAGGCTAGTAGTATTATGAAATTACAAATTGGTTATATAGAGAATGAAGTCTTTATTAGTGATGGTGTTGTAAATTCTGTTGAAATAGAAAATAAGCAATGTTTTTATCGCTTAGTAAATGATTTTGTAGTTTTGAGTAATAATGGGGATGTTGACTGTTTAGCTTTATTAGATGATTTGGGAAAAGAAGTAGGAATTTCTAATAAGTTTTTAGTTATTATAGATTATTTTAATATTGATAATGTCATGAAAAAATATCTTAGCTATTTTGAGAAAACTATTGTTTTTTCAATTGATGATAAAGATAGGAATAATCTTTTAAGTTATTCTTCTAAATTGATAAGTTATTTTGAGAAAGTCGTTTCTAAATTAGATTTACCTGTTAAAATAAATTTTTCTGGTGATATAAATACTTTGGTGAAATTTATGAAATTTTCATTTAATTTGAAGGATAGTTTGTTTGAT
>CATKEA010000044.1 GCA_949746915.1 uncultured Bacilli bacterium | reverse complement strand
TATTATTTAAAAGATTTTTCTCTTCTAATTTTCTTTTTACTTCTTTACTTACTCCTATACTTCCATCAAAAAAGGCAACATTTCCTAAAACATTTCTTATTTCATTCTTTATTAATGGGTAATGAGTACATCCTAGTACTATATTTTTATACCCCTTATATTTTGATAGATTTTCATTTAAATATTCATTTATTTTTTGTTTATTATCTTGTTCGATTAAATCGGCAAGTCCACTACATGAAAGTAATTCTGTTTTATTGTTATTGTATTTTTGATATAACATATTAAATTTTTCACTTTCAATTGTTCCCTTTGTCGCTAAAACTATAGTTTTATCATCAGAACCAGAATCATAAACCATTTTATATGCAGGTTCTATTGCTACAATACTTATATCTTTATACTTTAACCTTAAACTTTCACTGCATATAGCACTAGCTGTATTACAAGCAATTACAATTATTTTACAATTTTTATTAATAAGTTTATCAACGATATCAAATACTATTTTTTCTAGTTCTTCTTTAGTTTTATCACCATAGGGATTATTAAAAGAATCACTATAATAATAGAAATTCTCATGTGGAAGTAGTTTTATCATTTCTTTTAAAACAGTTACTCCACCAATTCCAGAATCAAAAACTCCTATATAATTTTCCACTTTTATCTCCTTTAAAATAAAGTCATTTGAGCAGATTCAGGTAAATCTTTAAGCATTCCCATAAGACGCATTTTATCAATTAATGTTGATGATACTTTTCCTCTTTTTTGCAAGTCTTCAATACTTAAAAACTCTTTTTTTTCACGCTCTTCAACAATTGTTTTAGCAACAGTATCTCCTAAGCCATCAATTGTTCTAAACGGTGGGATTAGTGAACCATCATCATCAATCTTAAAGTTTACAGAATCACTTTTATAAATACTGACTTCGCCAAATTTTATTCCTCTGGCAGTTGCCTCTAGTGCACATTTTAAGGAATCTATTATACTAGTTTCTTTATTACTAGCTTCAAAACCTTTTGCTTGAAGTTCTTCAAGTTTTCTTTTAATAGCATCATAACCTTTAATCATTGTTTCAATATCAAAGTCTGTTGTACGTACTGAGAAATAAGCTGTATAGTACCAAATTGGATGATATACTTTGAACCAAGCAATTCTTAAGGCACTCATAACATATGCACAAGCATGAGCTTTTGGGAACATGTATTTTATTTTATGACAAGATTCAATATACCAATCTGGAACACCAACTGTTTTCATTGACTCGGCGTAACCTTTCCATGTTTCTGGATCTTTACTAGCTTTTCCTTTACGAACAAACTCCATTATTTTGAAGGCTTTTTTTGGTTCCATTCCCCAGTTCATCAAGTTAACCATAATATCATCACGACATCCGATTACTTCTTTAAAAGGACAAACATTATCTTTTATTAATTCACTGGCATTACCAGCCCAAACATCAGTTCCATGTGATAAACCTGATATTTTTACAAGTTCTCCAAAACTTTTTGGTTTCGTTTCAACTAACATATTGATAACAAATTTTGTTCCTAATTCTGGTAATCCAAGTGTACCTGTTGGGCATTCAATTTGTTCTTCTGTTATCCCTAAGGCTTTAGGGCTTGTAAGAAGGCTCATAACCTTTTCATCATCAAATGGAATAGTAGTAAGATCTATTTCACTTAAGTCTTGAAGCATTCTAAGTACTGTCGGATCATCGTGTCCTAGTATATCTAGTTTTAAGACATCTTGGTCAATAGCATGATAATCGAAGTGGGTTGTTCTCCATAAACTGTTTGGATCATCAGCCGGATATTGGAACGGAGAAAAGTCAAATACATCCATATAACTAGGAATAACAACTATACCACCTGGGTGTTGTCCAGTGGTTCTTTTAACTCCTGTACATCCAAGAGCTATTCTTTCAATTTCGGCTGTTCTCATATTAGTAATGCCTTTATCTTCACAGTATCCTTTTACATAACCATATGCTGTTTTTTCAGCTACTGTACCTATAGTACCAGCACGATAAACATTATCAACTCCAAATAAAACTTTGGTATACTCATGAGCCTTCCATTGATAATCTCCCGAGAAGTTAAGATCAATATCTGGTACTTTGTCAGCTTCAAATCCTAAGAAAGTGGCAAATGGCATATCTTGTCCTTCTTTTCCTAGAGGCTTACCACATTTAGGACACATCTTATTTGGTAAATCATAACCACTGGAATATTCCTTACCATAAGCTTCATCATTCTCATCATTAAACTCAGAATATTTACATTCTTCATTACGACATAAATAGTGTGCTGGGAGTGGATTAACTTCAGTTATACCCATCATAGTAGCAACAAACGATGAACCAACAGAACCACGTGAACCAACAAGATATCCATCATCATTTGAATGTTTAACTAATTTTTGAGCAATCAAATAGATAACATCAAATCCACCTTTAATAATTCCAGATAATTCTTGATCTATTCTTTTTTCAATTAATTCTGGTAATTTATCTCCATACATACCATGAGCTTTAGTAAAGACAAGATCTTTTACTGTTTCTACACTATCTTTAATTTTAGGTGAAAAAGGAATTCCACCTGTATCAATTATAACTTCTAACTCTTCAGCCATGTCTAATATTTTATTAGGATTTGTGATGATTATTTCTTCTTTGATTTCAGGATCTAAAAAATCAAAGTCTGTAAGCATTTCATTAGTGGTCCTAAAGTGCTGTGATGGTATATCAGTAATATCATTTTTAGCTAAAGGGTGGCGCCCTCCTCCTGGTACTTTTTGATTGACAATAATCTCACGATAAATTTTATCATTTCTTTTTACTTGATGAACATCTCCTGTTGCAACAATTATTTTACCTGATTGTTTTGTTACATGAATTATTTTCTTTATATTTTCTAATAGTTCTTCATAGTTTCCAAAGTCTCCTGTTTGAAGTAAATGTTGATATACTTCTGGAGGCTGAACTTCGACGTAATCATAGAATCTTATGATATTGACAAGTTCTTCTTCACTCTTATTTCTAGCTTCGATAAATACTTCACTTTCATAACAACCACTACCAATTAGTAATCCTTCACGGTGCTTTTCAATAACACTACGTAAAATACGTGGAGTTTTATATAAATATTTAGTATTAGCAAGACTTATAAGCCTAAACATATTTTTTAGACCTTTTTTATTTAAAGCTAAAATATTTACATGATACTGTCTTCCATATTTATGAATTTCATCTTTTGAAACAAGTTTACTAATATCATTTATAGTTTCATAATTACTATCAGATAATTTTTTTAGCATTTTGTGAAGTACATAAGCTGTTCCTTCGGCGTCATAGTCAGCACGATGATGAGCATTTTCATCCCATGGTACATTGTACCTTTTTACTAAGGCACTTAATGAGTGTCTTGCATAATTAGTATCTAAGGCTCGTGATAATTCTAAGGTATCAATGACTGTATTTGTAAAAGTTCCTAAATTATATTTTTTATAAGCCATTTCTAAGAAAGCTACATCGAACTTAGCATTATGTGCAACCATTGGTAAGTCTCCATACCAAGTAATAAAGTCTTTAATTGCTTCTTCCTCCGAAGGTTTTCCTACTAACATATCATCAGTTATATTAGTTACTTTGGTTATTCTTGGATCTAGTTTGCATTTTGGATCAATTAATTGATTAAATTTGTCTATTATCTCACCATTACAAATTTTTACAGCTCCTATTTCTATTATTTGATCCTTTCCACCAGCATTAAATCCAGTTGTTTCAAAGTCAAATACTACATAAGTAGAATCTAAGATACTTTGATTGGTACCTCTTAAAACAATTTTGACAGTGTCGTCTATTAGTATTAGTTCTGTTCCATAAATAGCTTTAAATTTTTCTTCTTCACTTTTGCCTTTATTGTAACCTGACACAGTTTGAAAAACATGTGGGAAGGCTTGACATCCATTATGATCAGTTATAGCTATACCACGATGTCCAAAGGCCATAGCTTGTTTTACTAAAGCTACTTCATCTGCAACTCCATCCATTTGACTCATCTTAGTATGAGAATGAAGTTCAACACGTTTAACTGGGGCTGTATCTTCTATTTTTTCCTCTTTACCTTCAATTTCAACAATATTTCTGGCATTTAATACTATTTCATTATTAGCAAAGTTATCATTTTTAGTATATCCATTTACTTTTATCCATTTTCCTGGTTTTAAGGCTTTTACCAGTCTTGAATATTCTTCAGTATCTCTTACAAAAACTTTAGTGAAAATACTATCTGTATAGTCTGTTATTTTTAATGTAATTATTTTAAAGTCTGTTTTAGGTGACTCAAAGTAATCAGCTCCAAAAACATATCCTTCGATTGTTATATCATTATCTTCACCAATAATACTTTTTATTTGAATTGAGGTATTTTTTATACTTCTTCCTAAAATACAATTAGGGTCTGTTTCTTTCTTTTCCCTTCTAAATGGTTGTTTATTTTCTGTTTTGTTCTCTTCTTTAACAGTTTCTTTGTTTTCATTATTCTTTATAATAGTTTTAGGAAGATCAATTATGTTTGACAAAATAGCATTCTTTGTTTCTTCTCTTTTACTTTCGTCTAAAAGAATTGTTATGTTTTTATCAAAGCCATATAAATGATATTGATAGTTTATTTTGTCAATAATTTCTAAAGCTTGTTGTTCCTCTGCTTTATTTTCAACAACAATTACATAGTCACCATCTTTTTCTAGTAAACTTTCATTAAAAATATTGGCTATTGTTAATATAGTTTTACAATTATCTAAAGTGTATTGATAATAATCTTTTATTTTTGTATTATCAATATTCACAGGACAAATCTTTAACACAATATTGTGAATATTTTGAAAGGCTTCTTTTGATAGAGTATCTAAAAGAATATAGTCTTCACTTTCTAATATTGTTGGACTTTCTATTAAAAACGTCCAAGAATTTTCTTTTTCAGATACTTTAACACTTTTAAGTTTTAGGTCATTAAAACGTTGCTGATGACTTTCATCTAGTTTTATCTGCTGAAATAATATTTTTATTTTATCATCCATAGTTTATTCCTCCCTGCTTTTAATATTATACTATAATAGATTCTTTTTTTCACACTAAACATATTAAATTTTACAGAAATTTTCCCAGTATTTCTTTAGTTCATTTTTTTCTTAAAAAAAGGTTGACAAATTGCCCTTTTTCGATTAGTATAAGAAGCACCAATTCGAAATTGGCGAATTGGTCGCTAGTATCACACTAGCCAACCCCTTTTTATTCTTTTTAGGAGATCGACCGCAGGGGGTTCGATCTCTTTTTTGTTGAAATTTATAGATGTAAATATTTCTTTAAATATTATATTTTTATTTTAATA
>CATKEA010000043.1 GCA_949746915.1 uncultured Bacilli bacterium | reverse complement strand
TTTATAGAAATCTCTATAAATTTTTTTATTTATAATTAAAATTCTTTGTTTGTGTATATATGTTTTGATACTATGTATGAAATAAATAAAATAATTCCACCAATAAATGGTATAGCAATAAACCATAGATTATCTAATAATTTAATAATACCATCTATTTTATCAAACTTTATAAAATGTGAAATAATACTTATAACAGTTGTAAAACAAATTACTATCCCAAATATCCATATTCTTCCTTTTTCTGAACCAAATTTAAAAATGAAAGGAAACATTAGTGAAATAAGGATAACAATAGCAAATAAAACCCCCATTAGTGTTGAAATATTATCAATTAAATTAAATGTTGTATTGTTAATAAAACAAGGAGCTAAAGATATAATTAGTCCTACTAATATTGATATAACAGCAATAATTATACTAGATATATATTTACTTCTTACTATATTTAATCTTCCACTTGGTAATGTTATAGCATAGGCATTCCAATTATTGAAATCGTCATAACTAAAAGTTGAGATAAAAGCTAACATAGCCAAAAATGGTGTTGAAAAACTAATATCAAAATCTCCTCCAAGAGTCATAAAACTATAAGCTATTACAATTATTAATAGCATTTTTAAATTCTTTTTTATTAATAGTAAGTCCTTTTTTATTAAACCTAACATTTTATTTCACTCCCTTTATCATTAAGATCATAAGTTCTTCTAAAGTTATTTTGTCTATTATGTAATTTTTATATTTTCTTTTTAGCTTTTCTCGATTATTTATTAAAATTTGGCACTCATATTTATTTTTCTTATATGAAATAATATCATTAGTTTCAATCTTGTCAAATTCTTCTATTCCACATTTTAAAATTCCATAATCATCAATGATAGCATCTCTTTCTTTATCTAAAACTTTTTTACCATTATCAATAAAAATTATATGATCAGCAATATGCTCTAGATCACTTGTTATATGCGTTGATAAAAGAATTGTGTGCTCTTCATCTTGAATAAACTTTAAAAATATATCTAAAACTTCACTTCTTACTACAGGATCAAGTCCACTTGTTGCTTCATCTAATATTAATAATTTAGGATGATGGGAAAGTGCAGTTGCTATTTCAACCTTTTTTCTCATTCCTTTAGATAAAGTTTTTAATGGTTGATTATCAACAATGCCAAAATCATGTAGATACTTATAAAACAACTCATAATCCCAATTTTTATAAATGTCTTTCATAACTATATTTATATCTTTAGCAGTTAGTATTTCAGGAAAAAAAGTATTATCTAATACAACACCGATATCTTCTTTAATATCTAATTCATTTTGATTATAATCTCTTTCGAATATTTTAATAGAACCTTGATCTTTTTTTATGATATTAAGCATCGTTTTAATAAGAGTAGTTTTACCAGCACCATTTTCTCCTATTAATCCAACAATAGTTCCACTAGGAATGGAAATATCAATTGGTCCTAATTTAAAATTTGAATAGTTTTTTTCTAATCCTTTAATTTCAATAGCATTTTTCATTATTCATCACTCCCATAAAATATATTAAATGTATCTATTATATCTTCTTTTCTAACATTAAATCTTTTAGCTATTTCTATAATATTAACAATGTATTCTTCAATATCTTTCTGTGCTTTTTCTTTAATTAAACCTTGATTTTTGGGAGCTACAAAAGTTCCTTTTCCTTGTCTTGATATAATATAACCTTCTTGTTCTAGTTCATCGTAAGCCTTTTTTATTGTCATAACACTAATCTTTATCTCTTGAGATAAAGTTCTGATTGATGGTAAGGCTTCATCACTTTCTAACTCATTAGAAATTATTTGTTCAATAATTGAGTTTTTTATTTGTTCATAGATAGGAATAGAACTACTATTACTTATTATCATTTTCATAGTTTTCCCTCCTCTTGTATAACACTATATAACAGTATAATACTTTTGTCAATATTTTAGTCCTTAAAAAGGTATATTTTTTAATGTTTTTCTTTATTAATACTTAAAAATATTATATTTTAAATCGATAGATTCTTTTTTCTAAAAAATTGTTCAAAATAACAAAAAGTTATCCACAAAAAAGCATAACTTTATTTTTTGTAAAGCCTTTACACCCCCCCCCACAATTTGGTATAATATCCACAGAATAGAGGTGATTTGAATTGAATGTTTTTAAAAAACGAATTGTTTTATTTT
>CATKEA010000042.1 GCA_949746915.1 uncultured Bacilli bacterium | reverse complement strand
TTATTTTCGTCCTGATGGTTTGATTATTTTTTGTGGACCCCAGGGTTCTGGTAAGACTTTATCAGCCGTTAATTATGTGTATAATTTATTAAAATTATATCCCAAGTGTAAGATTGTTACCAATCTTGATCTAATAGATTATCCTGTTGATGATGAGAGAGTATTTTTGTTTACTGAAGCTAAAGACCTTACTAAGTATAAAAACGGTAAAGAGGGTGTTATATTTCTAATTGATGAGATACAGTTATATTTTAACAGTTTAGGTTCTAAGAATATTGATATGGATGTTATGACTCAAATATCACAACAGAGAAAACAACGTATACATATCGTAGCTACTAGTCAAGTATTTGGGCGTATGTCAAAACAATTACGTGAGCAATTCGACGTTGTTATCTGGTGTCAAAAGAAGTTTTTTGGTTATCTTCAAAAAAACAGTTTAATCAACCGTGATAGTATTGACGGAGAAGAATCGACTGGTACTAATTTGAGTGGTAAAGTTGTTAAAAACTTCTATTACTTTAAAAGTCCTAATATGTTTCAAAAATATGATACTTATAAAGTTATCGAAAATAAAAACTTAAAAATTGAAAGAGAAAGGAATGATATATATGGTCAATTATCAAATAATCATTGATAGTGTTGCTACAATGCTTGTTATTGGTTTTCCAATTATTTTAATTTTGGACATAGCTAGTACACTAATCAATATTTTTTGCTCTTTTGTGACAGGAAAGAGAGTTGATTTTTAATGTTTGATGGTTATAATTATGTTAAAAATTTTGTTCAAACTAATTTAAAAGATTATGATACTTATTTTTGTCATCAAATGGTTTCTACAAAAGACTTTGCTGATAGTGATAATCTAAAAAAAGTTTATTGCTATTTTGGAAAAGAAATAAGCTTAGATAGTTATACTACTATTAACAATATACAAAAAGCATGCATAGTTGATTTAAGAAACTATTATAGTAGTTCAAGTGAAAATAGAATAGAGTGCCTTTTTGATATTTCTTCAATGTCTTATAATACAACTGATGTTGTTTATACTAATTTAGCTTCTAATTATCCTTCAATAACATCTGACTTTGAGTTACAGAAAGACAATAATCTAGCTTATAATCAAAACTTTATGTATCTTATACCTTTTAGTATGTTGCTTGTTGTTTTGGCCTTGTGGTGGTTTAGAAAGTAGGTGTTATTATGTTTGAG
>CATKEA010000041.1 GCA_949746915.1 uncultured Bacilli bacterium | reverse complement strand
TCAATCGAAATTGCAACTAATTATGAAAAAACCTTTACTTTTTTCCAATATAGAAACATTATATATCTTTTCAAGGTCGGAAATCATCGATTTAGCACCTTGTTCTTTACGAATAACCAAAAACAATTTACCATGTTCTTTCAAATAGTTCTTAGCATTCATAACAATTTCATATACTATTTTTTTTCCTGCTCTAATTGGTGGATTGGTAATAATAACATCATACTTTTTTTCAGTAGGAACACTACTATAACAATTACTCTCAAAGATGTTAACATTTTTTAATTTGTTAAACTTGCTAGCAATTAAAGACAAATGCAAAGCTCTTTTATTAACGTCACACATATCAACATTACTATCAGTCATTTTTGCTAAAAACAATCCAATTGGTCCATAGCCACAACCAACATCAAGAATATCACCACTTATACTATCAAGTGGAATAGTTTCTAATAAAAATCTCGTTCCAAAGTCTAGCTTACTTTTTGAGAAAACACCATTATCTAAAAACAATGTTAACTTGCAATTTTTAATAATTACATCATATTTTTGCATATTACTAGATAACTTAGCATTATCAAAATATTGTCCCATTGATTCCAGCTCCTAACAAATTAAAAAGAACTAACTATAAACAATATATAGTTAGTTCTCCTTTCGTACCAATATAATACTTAATAATAAACAATATGTCAACATATTTATTACTTTTTTTCAAGTATTTAGACAAAATTTTACATAAATTTATTCTTTATGAAAAATATATAAAACAACCAGCAAGAATTATACAAATAATAGGTATTAAAACTAGTAAAAAATATATAACATCTACATTAATTTTCTTTTGATTTGACTTTTCCTTTTTATTATTTTTTGCTTTTGTCATATATAATCCTCCTTATCCTATTAAAAGTATAACATAAAATCTAGCCTATTAACAAAAAAATCACACTTTCATGTGATTTTAATATCTGACAAAGTAAATTATTTAACTTCAACAGTAGCTCCAGCTTCTTCAAGCTTAGCTTTAATGTCATTAGCTTCGTCTTTAGAAATATTTTCTTTAATAACTCCATTGTTATCAACGATATCTTTAGATTCTTTTAATCCAAGACCAGTAATTTCACGAACTACTTTGATAACACCAACTTTTCCTGCACCTGCATCAGTTAAAGTAACTGTAACTGTAGCATTGCTATCATCTTGACCTGCTCCAGCAGCTGGTGCAGCAGCTACTGCTACAGCACTTGGATCAACACCAAACTCTTCTTTCATTGCATCTACTAATTCTTTAATTTCTAAAAGACTCATTTCTTTTAAGCTTTCAATAAAGCTTTCTTTTGTTAATTTTGCCATTATATAAATCCTCCTATTTATTTAATATTTTATTGTTCTTTTTGTTGAGAGTATAAATCTAAGCAAATAGATAAATCTCTTGCAATACCAATCATACCACCAGCAAGCATAGTAAGTAGACCTTCTCTTGATGGAATCTTAGCAAGTTCAGATAATGCATCCTTATCTGAAATATTTCCATCTACAATCCCTACTTTTAAAATTAATGCTGGATGCTCTTTAGCAAACTCTGATAAAACCTTAACTGGTGCAACAGAATCACTACCATATGCCATAGCACTAGGTCCATTTAAAGATTCTGATAAGTCAATTTTTAAATCAGATAATGCACGTGCCATCAAAGTATTTTTATAAACTTTATAGTCACTACCAGTTTCTCTTAGCTTTCTTCTAAGTGCTTTACTTTCATTATCAGTTAATCCACGATAATCAAATAAAACAACACTAGAAGATTGATCAACAGTAGACTTTATTTCATCAATAACCTGCTGTTTCATAGCTAATATATTTGCATTTGCCATTTTCTTGCCTCCTTTTAATTTATAATTTAGGGATGCCACAAAAAAGTTCCAAGCTAGTGCCTGGAACTTGAGTCTTAAATTAAGTCCTCGGCAGGATTTACTAATAACCTGCTGTCTATGGCACCAATAAATTAATTGTATTATATACTAACTATTACTATTTGTCAAAAGAATTTGTAACAATTTTAATTCCAGGACCCATAGTA
>CATKEA010000040.1 GCA_949746915.1 uncultured Bacilli bacterium | reverse complement strand
AAATAAGTATTAATAAATGTAAAAGAAATACATTATTAATACTTATATTACAAAATAAACTAGATTACCTAATAATTATACCACATACTAAATCTGAAGCAGACGGAACTCCTGGTAAAGAAAATAAAATATCTACAATAAGAGGTATAAAAAACACAATAATAGCAGCCAAACATCTCTTTACAAATTTAGAAGTTGAATCTTTCATTCTCTTTTCATCTGATGCAAGTACAGCAAGTAATAAATCAATTGAACCCATAATGATTAATAAAATAGGTACTAAAAGTTGAACAATTTTTAAAAGAGCATTAAGAAATTCCATTACATCTTCAACTTTCTCACAACTAGACATCTTTATTGCTGGATTATATTGATATGTAGGAGGTTCCTCTGGTGATGTACTAGGATTTTCTGGCGGTGTAACATTCCCAGCTGGCTCATTTATTGTCGGCTGACCTGTACTTTCTGAAGGGCCAGATGTAGCTGGTGGATTAATTGTCTCAGGTGGACTAGGAGGAGATACAACACTAGGTGAAGCAGTACCTGTAATCCCAACACCAGTAGTAGTTTCATTCTCACTTGGAGTTGGTACAGTTTCTTGATTATCTGGTATAGAAACATCTTTTTGTTCAGAAATCAAATTACCAGTAGAATCAAAACATAAATGCTCACCATTTAACTCAATACATCTATCTCTATACATAGCTCCACTAACTGGATCAAAATATGAAATCATTTGCTTTCCCATATAATCAAAACTTTGAAGACCAGTTTGCATAATCCCATTAGAATCAAAATAAAAATAATCTTTTCCACCAGACCACGGACACATCTGTAATCCTTTTGAAAGATAACCATCCTCATTGATATATGTCCATCCAACATAAATCCATTGCATCCAATTATTTTCTAATTTTTCAGTACAATATCCACCCTTTTCATAATATAAGTTAGAACTATCTAAAATAACTTCACCATATTGAGTTTTATAAACTTCAGTACCAAGTTCTCTTAAATAAGCAAGTTGGGGAATATATAACTTAATATTACTTGTTATTACTGCTGAATCAGGACTTAACTCTTGAAGAAGCTTAAGTGTTGTTGCATTAGCACCACCATGATGAGCTAATTTCAAAACATCTACTTTTCCAATTTGTGAAATCAAACTACTCTCAACACCATAAGTATTATCAATATCACTTGAAAGAAAAATTCTATTACCAGAATCATTTACCATAATACCAAGGCTATTTGCATTTTCATCTTTATCAGAATGTGTTGTTGTATTGTAGAAAGTAAGATTAACACCCCCTACATCTAAAGAAAAACTAGAATTTGCGATATCTTTTTTTACAGCACCAACAGATTCTATAGCAGCCATTGCTCTATCATAATATCCTTTATTATCCCAATCAGGATGCATGATATCTTCATTTGTAGTAACATAATGTTTATAAATATAAACTGTACTAGAATTAATCAGACCAGCATTCACCAATTCTGGAACTCCTCCATTATGATCAGAATGACTATGAGTAATAATTAAATAATCTAATTTAGTAATACCTCTAGCTTTCAAATAATTAGCAACGCTAGTTCCATTATGATTTGAATCCATTGAACTAGGATTAGAACTATCAACTAAAGCATATATTCCATTACTCTCAATTAATATTGCATCACTACTACCAGTTGCTAAAAAATGAACTTTACCAGCATTAACAACCTCAGTTGTACAACATAATAGAAAAAAAGAAAAGAAAACTAATATTTTATTTAACGATAATTGTTGTAATTTCACAGCCAACACCTCCTATATCTATTTCAGATATCCCTGGTAATGAAAACAACAAGTCTACAATAACTGGAACGAAAAATACCATAATCGCACACAAACATCTCTTTACAAATGCAATAGTTCCCATTTGCATTTTCTTCTCATCAGAACTAGTAACATTTTTTACAAAATCTATTGATCCCATAAGTATTAGAAGAATAGGAACAAATATATGAATAATATCAAGTAAAGCCATTAGAAAGTCAATAGCATTATTAAGAGACTCGCAAGAAGTTTTTTT
>CATKEA010000039.1 GCA_949746915.1 uncultured Bacilli bacterium | reverse complement strand
AAATTAAATTCACTAAAAATTGTAATATTTTATATATTTTTTAGTTTTTCGACTAACTCTTTTATTTTTCTAAATCGATGGTTTAATCCAGATTTAGTTATTGGTTTATTAGTTTCATATGTTATTATTTCTGCTAATTCTTGAAGTGAAGCTTCTGGGTATTTCTCTCTATAATTAATAGCTTCTTTTGTTTTTTCATCTAGAAGCTCAACTGCTAAATTTTCTTTTAGATAGTTAATATCTTCTATCTGTTTATTTGCTGTTTCTATAATTTTATCAATATTTGCTTGTTCGCAATTATTTAAGCGATTAGTCATATTTTTATGATCTCGATATATTCTTATATCCTCATAATATAAAACAGCATTACTTGCACTTATTATTCTTAAGAAATCTCCTATTTTTTCTGCTTCTTTTACATAAACCATATACCCCTTATCTCTTGCTAGTATTTTGCTATTTAGATTAAATTGATTTAACAATTCTTGAATAAATTCAGCTTCTATTTTCTGCTCTATTAAGAATTCTAAATGATATCTAGATGTTTTGGGATCATTAATACTTCCTTTTGATAAAAAAGCACCTCGTAAATAAGCTCTAGTTTCTTCTTCTGATGCCGTAATATATTCTTTGGGTTTAGTTAATTTTTGGTTATTTTTATCAACTACACTTAAATCTTCTAAAATTTCTTTTACTTGATTGTCAATAATTATTATATAGAGATTATTTTTAGAAAAATTGCTATTTTTCTTGGTTTCTATTGTACAAGAAACCTGATAAATACTTTTTACCAAACTGTATATTCTTTTAGCAACTGTTATATTTTCAGTGACTAATTCTATTTTTTCTTCACTATAGTTACCATTATTTCTAATAAATCCTGACAATTCTGAGATACTTTCTGATTTTACAAAATCTATTTTTGATATTTCATTTTTTATATTAGTTGTAAAAGACATTATTTTCTCCTTTATCTTATAAGATATGAGAATATTAGATTAGATAATTTTAAACTGTTGTGTTTTATTGTTCCATCTTCTGTTGTAAAAAGATCCGAATCAATCAGTTCTATTCCCATCTCATTGATTTTATCAATATCAATAAATACTTGATCTTTTTGCTCCTCGCTTTTATATTTTTCTAACATTTTTTTAGATACGATAGTATTGGAAGCTATTACTACGTCAATTGTTCCTTTTCCTAAATATTTTTCTAAAACCTGTAAGTGATCGCTTACACCAAAGTTATCTGTCTCTCCTGGTTGTGTCATGGCATTACATATATACATAACTTTGGCTTTTGATTTTTTTATAGCTTTTGATACATCCTTGCAAATTAAATGTGGCAAAACACTTGTGTATAAACTTCCCATACTTAAAATTATTAAGTCAGCTTCTTTTATTGCATCAAAAACTTCAGGTATGACATGTGGCTCCTCTTTATAAAAAATTTCTTTATATTTTTTATTGGCTTTTGTAAGATTATCTTCGCCTTCAATAATTTGACCATCTGTTGTTTTTCCCATTAGTGTTAGATAATCTTCTGAAAGTGGTAAAACACAATGTTTTACATCTAACAGTTTACATAGATAATCAATACTTTTCTTTAAGTTTCTAGTTTTATTGAACATTGCTGTTAAAACAAGATTTCCTAGTGGATGTCCATCAAGATCACTATAAGTATTAAAACGGTATTCCATTATTTCTTTTATTTCTGATGGTAATTCAGACATATTACTTAATACTTTTCTAATATCACCAACTGCTGGAGATTTAAACTCTTCTCTTAATTTTCCTGTAGATCTTCCACTATCTGATACAGTTATAATAGATGTTATGTCTAATGGAAAATCTTTTAATCCTCGTAATAGAAAGGACAATCCTGTTCCTCCACCAAAAACAACAACTTTCTTTTTCATATACATCACCAATATCATTATACGATATTTTTGGATAAAATAATAACAATTCTATAAATATATTGTAATTTAACTATATAATTATCAATAGTTTTATATATTCATACTCTATTTTATTTTTTTAAGTTT
>CATKEA010000038.1 GCA_949746915.1 uncultured Bacilli bacterium | reverse complement strand
TTCACTATAATCTCCGCCAGTTGATAATCCTAAATTTATGATTTTTTCTAATAAATCTTTTGTCATGTTTTCCTCCTTAGTTATTAAATACATTTATATTATAACATACATTTTATATATAAAATGTTGAATAATAGAATTAAAAAAATTATTCTTTAAAACAAATTGTTATTTAAAACTTCTTGTTACTGAATAATTTTTTGACATTTATTAAATTTTATTTTAGAATCATGGATATTTGACATAAAAAGTCACTACTACTTGGAAGTCCTGGAAGATTAAATATAGTTTCTAAAATAACAGGTAAAAAGTAAATAGCAAGACCAGCTATGCATCTTTTTATAAATGATTGGATAGATTTTTGCATAGAGTCTTTATCTTGATTTAAAACAGCTTTTGTTAAATCAATACTTCCAAATAAAATTATTAATATTGGTATGATAATTTCAATTAATTGATAATATCTATTAAAGTCTTCCATTAAAGCTTTGATATCTTTATCATTACAATCTAAAGTTATATTTTCTCCTAGAGAATCCCAATTTATTGGTTCTCTTTGCCATCTTTCTGTTTCGCCATTTTCTTGTAGTGTTCCTTCATTTAGGGTACTTGAATTACCATTACCTTCTTCAGTAGTATCAGTTGTTAGTATATATCTTCTTTCTGAAAAACTTTCTTCTACTATTCTTATTTCTCCTGGCCCTGGACAACTAAAACGATGATTATTAATGTCTTGAAAATTTATTTGGTTCCATATTTTATTAACTTGATTTTGTTTAATAATGAAAGTGTAAGTTTCACCATGACTATCTGTTTTTATTAGAGTAATGGCAGGATTATCAGAGTTTGGATCATATCCATTAGCATCCACACATTGTGTTTGAGTGTTATTAGCTGAGCCACTTCCTGCTAATCTTATTGTTGCACATCTTTTACCTTTTGATGTCATTTTGTATTGTATCTCAAAACCAGTTGTAAATGTAATATCTGCATTATTAGAATTCATAGACTTGTATTCACATACAACAGTATCTACTTCTTGGTTTGGAGGTTTTACTTCTTCTCCTGTTGTTTCATTTTTAGGATACTCTGCTTTGCTTACTTTATTACAAACAGTATATGTATCAGTGTTAACGCAATCTGTTGGAGTTGAATAAGTAATTTCATAATTCATATTGTTTACTTTAATGACTGGACATTGATTGCCAGAAAACTCATAGTATTTAACGAAGTCATTGGCTAAGTCATTAGCCTTTCTTGGTAAAAAGAAAAATTCAAGTGTACCAACATCACTATCTTTTGTTCTATAAGTTGAAAATAAAGCAGAGTGATCTGGTATTGTTTTTAAATTCTTACTATCATCATAGTATTGTTGCAATACTGTTTTATCATCATACAATGTCATTTTTAATTTTATATAACTACTACCCTTTTTATCATCTTCATTATCAATGAACCTTACCTCATCATAATTACAAGTAACAACTACATTGGCGGCATCTACTTTAAAGGGAACTATCACAATAAAACCTAATATTAAACTAAATATTAATCTTCTTTTCATAATCAATAATCACCATCACAATTCAATTTAATACTCATCTCATAACTATCTATTTTATAAGGTGCAACAGGAAAAATAGTTACTGTTGTTTTTTTATAGTCACAATAATATCCAGTGTCTTGATTGAAGAAAATTGAAGTTTTCGGATTTTTTTGTTTTTCTAATAAATCCTTCAAATTTAAGGTTAGACCATTTTTATTCAATATTGCTAATTTTTTTGTATTCCCATCTAATCTTTTATAATATTCATTGTAATAGTTTTTCGCCATTTCTATTAAATATTCTTCGCGTTGTTTAGTTGGTGCATTTTTATTTTTTAATTTTTTAATTGTAAAGTTTACTGTCATTAATAATATTAGTATAATTAACATAATAAAAAATATCTTTGCTAATTTTTTTGTATTATCATCTAGTTCTAACATACTTATTCACCTACCT
>CATKEA010000037.1 GCA_949746915.1 uncultured Bacilli bacterium | reverse complement strand
TTCTAATAGTTTCTTCAGTACTACTAGATTCATTAACATCATCTGATTTTTCAGAATCTCCTAATTCAAATGACTCATTACTATCTGATAAAAAATTAAAATCATCATTACCAACTTGATTATCTTGATTTGACTCATTACCATTTTCTTGTTGCCTGATAACTTTAAAATCTTCACTTTCTTGACCACTTTCACTACTATCGGATTCTTCACTAATATCCTTTGCATCATTATCCATATCTTGATACTTCGCTTTATCTTCCTCAGATAATATAAAACTGTCTTTAACTAATCGCCAAATCTTCATATAATCACTCCAAAATTAGTAACAATTAATAATTATCCTAACATAAGAAATTATATAACTCAATAAAAATATTGCATTAAAACTATCTTTTTTATATAATATTAAACACTATTTATGGAGGAATTAGTATGTCAAATACCAAAGATATAGAAGAATTAATAATACTAGATAATATCAATGAAATAAAAGATTTCGAATTTTCTAACTACCCCAATTTAAAAAAAGTAATTATTTCAGGTAATGTAACTAGAATTGGTAATAATGCATTTTACAACTGTCCGAACTTAATAACAGTAACATTACCAGTAGGAATAAACTCTATTGGTAAAAATGCATTTCAAAATTGCCAAAATTTAAAATACATCAACTTTCCAGAAACTTTAGAAATAATAGATGATGATGCTTTTAGAGGATGTTCAAGCATTAAAAAAATATATATACCAGCAAATCTAAAAAAAATAGGAAAAGGTGCTTTTCATAAAACAATATCATGCGAAAAAATAGAAATATCAAGATATAACAAAAAATATTTAGTATTTAACAACATTGCTCTTATTGATAAAGAATTTTATGAAAAATTAGTACTCTATGCAGGAGGAGTCAAGAATTCTACTTTTGATTTTACAAAATACTGTATATCAAACGAAAACGAAAGAGAAGTAATTACAGAAGTTCCAATAATTGATCAATATGCTTTTTGTGGCAACCCATACCTAGAAAGACTAATTCTTCCATCATGCACTGGTAAATATGAAAAAAACGCTTTTCAAGATTGCACTAATTTGAAATACTTAGATATAAATGGCATTGATTTTTGCCCTATATATAGTGTTCATATCCAAGATAATGGCTGGGATTTAATTACTGACAAAGATAAAGATGATGAACCTTTTCCATTTGAACACTTAACAATTAATGGTAACATCTACAAAGTTGATTTAAAGTTCACATCAAAAATGTTTAAAAACCTAAAAACACTTACTATTCAAACAAATACTATTTGCACTATAACCCAAAATAGTTTTTATGACTACTGTCCTAACTTACAAGTGTATCTAAAAAATAACCCATGCACCATCGAAAACCAAGCATTTAATAAAGCTGTAACTATTATCTTCGAAGATAATAAAAAAATGACAAACATAAAATCAATGAAAACATATAAAGAACAACTAGATACATATATACTATACACTTTATACAATAGTAAAGATGATACCTACATAATCGAATCTAATAAAAAAATATTCAATATAACTAAAGAACAGATTAAAAACATATGTAAAAATAGCAAATCAATAATTAACTATCCGACTTTATTTTATGATTTTTTATCAGATATGAAAAATCATAAAATAGATGATAAATTTCTTTTAGATGGAATAATAATTAGATACGCCTCTAAAGAAACAAGGAAAAAGCTTTTTGATATATGTGAAAAAAAAGACAACTATGCAAAAAAAGTTTTAGAAAACAGCAAATTATTAGAAACTGATGATGAAATAAGTCAATTCCTACTATCTAATGGCTTTGAAAGAGTAACTAATTACATCAACATCTTAAAAAATAATAATATTACAAATGAAATTTTTTATGACAAATTATTTATGACAACAAGTAAATATATAGATTACAACTATTTATTTAAAAATCATTATCAAC
>CATKEA010000036.1 GCA_949746915.1 uncultured Bacilli bacterium | reverse complement strand
GTTTCACGTGAAACATCAATTAAAATTTTAAGTAGAGCATATTAATTTTTTCTAAAATTTATTTAAATATTATAAAAATGTTGCAAAATAGTGATAAATATATTATATTTTTGTTGGTGCAATATGTAATATTGGAACTAGGTCAGGATTGGAAAATAGCAGCCTTAACAATTTTTACATATGTGCACCTTTTTTATTTATTTTTATGAAAAAGGTGGTTACTTTGGTAAAAAATCATGATTTTTATATGAAAATAGCTCTGAGGGAAGCACAAAAAGCATTTTTGATAGGTGAGGTTCCTGTTGGTGCAGTAATTGTTAAAGATAATAAAATTTTGGCTAAGGCTCATAATTTAAAAGATACGAAATTTATTGTAACTAAACATGCAGAATTGCTCGCAATAGAACGTGCTTCTAAGAAATTGCATAATTGGCGCTTAAATGATTGCATTTTGTATATTACTTTGGCGCCATGTCCAATGTGTGCTAGTGCTATAGAGCAGGCTAGATTTTCTCAGGTTATTTATGGTGCAGAATCAAATAATGCAAAAAATAATGAAATTGTTTCAAAAATATTTGATGATTCCCCAATAATTATTAAAAGTGGTGTTCTTTCAGTTGAGTGTGCATCAATAATAAAAAAATTCTTTAGTAATATAAGATAATTTGCAAAAAAAATAGTGTATTGTGGTATAATATTAATTGTTTAAGGAGGTGTAATTATTGAAATATCAGGCTTTATATCGGAAATATAGACCTAAGTCATTTGAAGATGTTGTTGGACAAGATATTGTAATAAAAACATTAAAGAATTCTTTAAAAAATAGTAAAATATCACATGCTTATATGTTTTCTGGTCCTAGGGGTACTGGAAAAACATCAATTGCTAAATTATTTGCTAAAACAGTAAATTGCATTAATTTAAATGATGGAGATTCTTGTAATTCTTGTAAAAACTGTTTATCTGTAATAAATAATGAATGTACTGATATTATTGAGATAGATGCAGCTTCTAATAATGGTGTTGATGAAATTAGAGAGATTAGAAATAAAATAACTTTAGTTCCCAATGAATTAAAATATAAGGTATACATTATTGATGAGGTTCATATGTTGTCTATTGGTGCTTTTAATGCGCTATTAAAGACACTTGAAGAGCCACCTTCTCATGTTATATTTATTTTGGCGACTACTGACCCGCATAAGGTTCCAGTTACTATAATATCAAGATGTCAATGTTTTGAATTTAAGCGTATTTCGAATGATAATATTGTTAGTAAATTGAATCATATTTGTAGATTGGAAGCTATAAGTATAGATGCTGACGTATTAGAAAGAATTGCAGTATATGCAGATGGTGGTTTGAGGGATGCTATAGGATTATTGGATAAACTGGTTTCTTATACATCAGATAAAATTACTATGTGTGATTTAAATAATATATGTGGCTTATTATCTTATGATTATCAAGAAAAATTTTTGGATATGATTTTTAATAGTAAATCTCTTGAAATTATAGAAGAAATTGATACTTTGTATGACCATGGTAAAGATTTTGTTGTGTTTACTCAGGAATTGATGGAGTTATTAAAGAAAAAACTTATTATTTCTTTGAGAGAAGGTGATAATAGCTATATTGATTTTTATTTGGAATTGATTTCAATTTTTAATGATATGTTGGTTAAATTAAGGCAAACAGATAATGTTAAAATAGTGTTTGAAGTTGCATTAATATCATACATTAATAACAAAAATGATATAAAAATTATTTCCCGGGAAATAATTTTTGATAGAAATGAAGAATTAGTTAATAAAGTAGCATTAAATAATGTAAATATTGTAGAAAAATCAAAAACTGAAGAGGTATTAAATGTTATTGATGATAAAAATAATACATCTCTTGATGATTATAATAAAATGAAAGATATATATATTAACAATACTTTTGTTTCTGCTTCAAAAG
>CATKEA010000035.1 GCA_949746915.1 uncultured Bacilli bacterium | reverse complement strand
TAGCTTTTTTGTTTATTAGTAGTGGCTGTACAAAAGAGCAAAAAGAAGAAAAATCAGTAGCTACTAGTACACCACTTTTATTAGAGGTTACAAAGGAAGAAACGAATAATAAACTTTATCTTTTTGGTTCGATTCATGCTGGTGATGAATCTATGTATCCACTTCCTGATTATGTTATGGATGCTTACAAAGAGAGTGAAAGGATTGCGGTTGAGTTTGATATCATTGAATATCAGAAAGATATGGATTTACAAATAAAACATTTGACAAAGTTTGTGAATCCAGGTGGTGGTTCAATAGAAGAGATTATTGATGCAGATACCTATAATAAGGCAGTAGATATTTTAAGTGATGCAGGGTTATACTTTTCTTTATATGATGTTTATAGTCCGATGATGTGGCAATCTTTAATTGAAAATGCTGTGATTAAGGATGTAGGTCTTGGTAGTACTTTTGGAATAGATAATCATTTTTTAGAGATAGCAAAGAAAGATAGAAAGGAAATTATTGAACTTGAGTCCGCTGAATTTCAATATGATTTATTGTCAGGATTTGATATTGAAACACAAGTTTATCTATTAAAGCAAAGTGTTTTAGAATACGATGATGCAGTAGAAGATATGAAGGAGTTATTTGCTTTATATAAAAAAGGTGATAAGAGGGAGTTAGAGGATAATTTATTTAAAGAGTTGGATGATGAGAATGTAAGTAAGTATTTGCTTGAGTATAATGATAAATTGATTACAAAGAGGAATCAAACTATGATGGAGTCTTTAGAAAAGATGTTAACTGGCAGTGATGATGTATTTTGTATAGTTGGACTTGCCCATATAATTGGGGAAGATGGTATTGGGGATTTATTTGATAAGAAAGGTTATTCTGTAAAAGTAATAAAATAATTGGTAGAAAATAAGTGTTTTAAGAAATATTAAGAGGATAATATAGTTTTTTTAAAAAGGTTTGAAGAAATAGAAAGAGTGTTGGTTAATTATGAAAAAAGAAATCCTTCCAATTGTGTATAAGAATGATAAAAGCGACATATGGAGAAAAGTTATTTTCTTTTATTTGCCACTTTTTTTGTTATTAGCAATTTTAGGTATTACAATTTCTTGTTTTGTTGGTTTAAAAATAAAATGGGGTATAATTGGTTTGATTGTTACAATAATTATGTGGAGAGGACAAGTAATTGCAAAAAAACTACTAAAAAATGGAAATGATTTGAGAAAGTTAAGAGAAAAATTACTTAGAATACAGATTCCGTATAAAGGCTATGTCAAAAAGATAATACATTATTATGATAATGATTCATCATATTCAACTTATACTATGCTTGTTGAGTGTGATATGGATGGTGTAAAACATGAATTTGAGAGTTTAGAATATAGTGAAGAACTTAATCTTCTTTTGGCTAGTCCTTTGGTAGATGTATATTATAATGATGATGTTGATTATTTTTTTGTTGAAAACTTAAGTATAGGTCCACCATGTGATATTGAAGTTATTAGTATAAGTGAAACTGATGATAGTATGATGAAACGAGAAGAAAGGCAATCTTATAAAAAAGATAAGAGTGATGAAAAAAGGGATGAACTTGAAGATGATGGTAATCGGAAAAAGCTATATGAGGCAGTTGTAATAGTATTTTTAATGTCATTAGCCATGTTTTTTTGGTTTGAGTTTTCAGATGATTTTGTGTTCACTGGTACAGCTCCATTAATAGAAAAGCTTATCTATGGTATGTTTTTTTCTCATAGCCTTCTATTTGCATGTTCCCTTTTTAAAAGGACGAAGAAATTTGTAGGAGTGCTTGGTTACTTAATTTTGATTGAGTGGCTTCTTGTTATTTATTTGATGTTTAAAAATGGAAAAATAGAAGTTGCAATATGATTTTTTTCTAATTTTGTTTAGTAATTTTAATTAATAACTAGTAAGGTGTAGTTTATAGCTGTTAAAT
>CATKEA010000034.1 GCA_949746915.1 uncultured Bacilli bacterium | reverse complement strand
TTGATTGGATTTACTTGTTTCAAACTTTCCAACCCACATTCCATTAGAATCGAAACTAGTAAAAGCTGGATGCGTTAACCATTCACCTTTCTTGTTTCCAGTTGATGGTGTTACTCCTTTAGGTTCAAATTCAACTTCTATAGTTTGTACTTTGGTATTATCGACATCTGTTAATCCACTATACTTCTCATCATTAAATATTTTATATCGATATCTTGGTACCCATACAAAGTAACTTTCTATATTATCTTCTGGTATTGTTGCTCCATCTGCATACTTTATTGTTTTATCTTTTAATATTACTGCATTGGCCCACATCTTCTTTTCATAACTATACCATTCTGTTTTTGTATTTGCTTTGGTTACATCTCCGTTATTTGCTATTGTTATTGGTACTAATTCTTCACTTAATACTGGATCTGCCCCATTTAAGGTATCTTCTGTATAATAATTTGTCGCTTGAATAGTATTTATGACAATCTTACTTGTAAAAGCTTTATTCATTGCTTCTTCTGTTGTTGGTGTTGTGTCATTCATCCATAGCCTTAAATCAAAACTTTTACTTCCTCTTTTGGCTAATACTCCTTCATCTAATTTATAAGAAGAACTTGCTTCTCCGATAGTTGGATTAACTGTTTCTTCACTTGATAAAATGCTTGGCTCCGTTTCTCCAAAGGCTACTTTTATATAACTATGATTATTTAAAGTAGTAGTATTTAAGATATCCAGATTTACTTGATATTTTACTAAAGTATCACAAGTATTAGTTATTGTAAAAGTATATGGAGTTAACTTCTTTCCTTCTTCATCACTTATTGGATAAGCATTATCTAAAGTAATTGGGTTCTTATCACTAAACTCTACATTAAAACATCCAGTTGTTATTCTATTTGTTGTTTCTTGTTTTAATGTTATCTGCCACAAAGCATAACTGACACCAAAGATTAAGACTAATGACAATACTAACATCATAACTATCATCTTTTTTTTATTACTTTTCTTCATTAAACTTCTCCTTTCTTTTGAAAGTTTTAGTTTTCTATGGTGTCAACACTACTCGGAAACCAACAGTTTCATGTGCTGAACCCATATAATGAGCTGAGGCAAACAAGCCTGACTCCATACCATTATGATAAACACCACCACGATAAAACCAAGGATACAAATGATTAATAAATACAGCTTGATTAGTGTACCATGAATTTATCTGTCTTGTTTGATTATTAGCATAAATTATACTTTTAAATGGGCCAACCTCAAACGTCGCATCTCCAAAGTGTCCTCTTGTATATTCAAAATAAC
>CATKEA010000033.1 GCA_949746915.1 uncultured Bacilli bacterium | reverse complement strand
TGATATTTCATAGTCAATTATTTTTTCATTTACTTTTCCAGTATATAAAAGTTTGTCTAAAATAATTGTTAATTTATTATCAATATGTAATAAATATCCTGTTGAATTAAGTTCTGTACTTTGTGTATATATTTTATATACATTACATTTGTTATAATTTTTAGCATAGTATCTTCCTAAAAATATCGATAAAGAAGAAATAACAATTATTAGTATTAATAAAATTATTTCAATCATGGTTTTTATTCTTAGTTTTTTAATGGTGGTTTTATCAATTAAGTTAGCTTTAGGAATTTCATTTTCTTTACATCCATTTAATATTTCATTAATTGTTACATGTAATGTTTCACTTAATTTATTTAATAATGAAATATCTGGAGCATTTTGTCCACATTCCCATTTTGATACTGCTTTAGCTGTTATACCAAACATGTCAGCCAATTGCTTTTGAGTTAATCCAATTTCCTGTCTTCTTTCTTTGATAAACTTTCCGATTTTTTCTAAATCCATTTATTACCACCACCAAAAATTTTATTTTTGGAGAATATTTTTTATTTTTTTATAGCATCCAAAGCAAAATCTATATAGTTTATATGTGTTTTTCGATATTATTAAATCAAACTCACCGATTAATTCATGCACACACGCATTGAACCCTCTTTTAAAATCAAATAAACCATAACCTTTTGAACTTTCATCAAAGTTACCATCTATTCCATAAAAATTAAATGCTTCATATTCATTATCTACTGCATAATTTATCATTTCATGTTGTAGTAGATATTGTGAATTGTATTTCATAAATTCTTTATAACTAGCTCCAAATAAATAAATTATTTCTCTTCCATATAACATATACCAGCCACCAGCTATAATCTTTTTTTCTCCATAGTTAGTTATAGTATTTTTAAGTAGTTCTATTTTATCAATTAATCTAGTTTGTTCCAATTCTAATTCTTTTATCTGTCCAGCTTTTTTTTGATTATCTCCAATTTCTTTTAAACGATCTTTGTTTTTTATTAGTTCTTTTTCTGAAAATTCCTTTAATTGTTTAAAATTAATTTCTACTAAAAGAACTTTTACTAAATTGTTTTTCTTTAGTATATTAAACATATTTTCATAGTAAGATAATGGTCGGTCAATAAATTCACGTCTTTCAGCAGTATGTTTCATTAAATTTTTAAACTCTATCAAATTTTTCTCGTCTGCTTCTATTATTGTTAAACAATTTTTTCTACTATTATTTATGCGCCATTTTGTACTACTACGCATATTTTTTAATAATTCATCGATTGTTTTATCTTTAATATCTAAAATAGAAATCCAACGTGGTTCTAAATCCTTCTTTTTATCCTGATCAATATAAAAACCATTATGAACATACCCTAAATCTTGCATTACTTTCATCAATTCATCCATTTTAGTATTTTCTATTTCTTTACCATTTACATCACGTAATTGATAATCATAATAAGGATTGACTTTTAGAAATAATGCTTTATTTTCTTTTAGATATTCTTTTAATTTTAAAGTAAATTCTTCTAATAACTCATGGTTACTATAATCAATTAAAAAACCACGTGGTGCATAGAACATATTTTTGAAAAATTTTATTTTTTTGCTAAGTAGAAGTGATGCTGCTACAATCGTTTTTCCATCTTTTAATCCAACATAATGACTTTGCCAACCATTAGTTAATTTTATTTTTCCCCAATATGGTGTTTGAAAAAAAGTTGTTAACTTATGATTTTTTGAAAAATCTAAGAACTCTTTTTCTGTTAATGTTACAAAATTCATAATATCACACTCTCTTTTATAATATTTATTATACCTAATTTTTAATAAAGAAAAAAGTAAAATTAGAGAAAATAGAATAATAATGCTGTTAACATAGAATAAAATTACTATTTTTGTATTTATTTCTGATATTTCTGGTTTAACTTAGATGAG
>CATKEA010000032.1 GCA_949746915.1 uncultured Bacilli bacterium | reverse complement strand
AATAAACAAAAGAAAACCTAGTAATGAAAGAATATTGGCGTTTTTAGTGAGGACAAAGTATCCTTATATATTTAAGGTAAAAAAAATTAGTTAGAATTAGATTTTCTGAAACTGATAAAACTGTTGATGATTGTTTGACTAATGTTTTAAAGAATTTATATAGATAAATATGAAAGAGACGTAATATGATAATTAATTATTCAGATCAAGAAGTTATAAAGGGGAAAAAATCTATATTTTTAGCAGGCCCAACTCCACAAGGTGAAAATGTTGTTTCTTGGAGAACAGAAGCTTGTCAAAATTTAGAACAAATGGGCTTTGATGGAGTAGTTTATGTTCCTGAATACTCCACTTGGAAACCTAAAGAAGATTATGTTGATCAAGCAATGTGGGAAAGAATAGCGTTAACAGATGCTACAGTAATTTTATTTTGGGTACTAGAAAATTACCAGATATGGTAGCCTTTACCACAAATGTTGAATTCGGATATTGGTTACATAGTGGAAAAGTTGTTTATGGAAGACCAAATGATGCTTCTAAAATTAAGTACCTTGATTGGTTGTATAGATTAGACTATGACAAAACTCCTTACGAAAATCTACAATCCTTATTAGAAGCATCAGTAGAATTAGCAAGTAATTTATATGATGAACAAGCAAGTGAGATTTTACCATTAGAAGAAAGAAAAATAATAAAAAAACTAAGGAAGTGAAAAAATGGAAAATAATCGACAAAATTCGACAAATATCAACTGGTATCCTGGACACATGGCAAAAACAAAAAGAGAAATAAAAGAAAAAATAGACCTAATAGATATTGTATTTGAAGTAATAGATTCTAGAATGCCAATAAGTTCTAAAATAGTAGATATAAAAAATTTGATAAAAAATAAGCCTACTATTTTAATATCTACTAAATATGACATGTGTGATCAGAACAAAACCAACAAAATACTAAAAGAATATCAAAATAATGGATATGATGTCATTCCTGTTGACTTAATAAATGGTAAAGACATTACAAAAATAATAAATAGAACAGTAGTACTTCAAAAAGAATTAAATGAAAAAAGAAAACAAAAAGGTTTAAAACCACGTAGTATTAGAGTATTAATATTAGGCGTACCTAACGTTGGAAAATCAACATTAGTAAATCGTTTAGTTGGTAAAAAAGCTACTAAAGTTGGAAACATGCCTGGAGTAACCAAAAATTTAGGATGGATAAGAATACATAAGGATATTGAATTATTAGATTCACCTGGAATATTATGGCCAAAATTAGAAAATCAAGAACACGCTCATAATCTTGCTTGTCTATCGTCAATCAAAGAAGAAATACTAAATAATGAAGAAATTGCTAGATATATTGTTTCAAAACTAATGTCAGATTACCCCAATTTATTAAAGCAAAGATATAATTTGGAAAAAATTAATAATATAGATGAAATAATAGAAGAAATCGCAAAAAAAAGAGGTTGTGTTCAAAAAGGTGGGTTAATTGATATAGAAAAGGCTCATCTCATAATTATTCGTGATTTAAAAGAAGGACATATAGGAGCAGTAACATTTGATAATTTATAAAAAGAGAAAAGCCTTACTAAAACTTTTCTCTTTTACTTAATTCATTTTTTACATATATAATTTTTAAACTATTT
>CATKEA010000031.1 GCA_949746915.1 uncultured Bacilli bacterium | reverse complement strand
AGATTCAAATTTTAAATACTATTTTATCGGTTTAGTAGCAATGGTTTTATCTAATATATTAATAAATACTTTAAGTCCATCTAACATATCTGGAAATGAAGAAAGTGTTCAAAATATGATTAAAGCAAGTCCATATTTAACTTTGTTATGTACAGGTATCCTTGCTCCATTTATTGAAGAAATTATTTTCAGAAAATCATTTAAAGATGCTTTTAATAGTAAATTTCTCTTTATTTTTGTATCTAGTATTGTTTTTGGAGGATTGCATGTTGTTTTATCAATGAAAAATGCTTATGAACTATTATATCTACTACCTTATTGTTCTTTAGCATTCCCTTTTGCGATTATTTATACTAAGAGTGATAATATTTTTACAACTATTACTATCCATTCTCTTCATAATACAGTCATTACTATTGTATCAATTGTTTCTAATATGGTGATTCTATGATGAGTCGTGAAGAAAGAAGTGATTTATTACTTAAGGAGATGGAGGAAAAAGAAAGAAAAGAACGTCTACATAAATTAATTGGTAAATTACTGATTATCTTTTTTACTAGTATTACAGTTGTTTTTATAGTTTTTATATACATGAGATTCTTTGCAACATCAAATCTTTTAGTAAGAGAATACAAAGTGGTAAGCAACAAATTACCAGATAGTTATAATGGTTTAAGAGTTGTTCATTTTACAGATTTACATTATAATTCAACGATTGATAAAGATAGTTTCAATAATGTTATAAGTAAGATAAATAATTTAAAACCTGATATTGTTATATTTACAGGTGATTTAGTTAGTGAGGAAGATCTTTTAACTGATGAAGACATCAATGATTTAATTGAAGCTTTAAATAAAATAAATTGTACTATTAATAAGTATGTAGTCCGTGGTAATCATGATTATCACCACGATTATTTTAATAAGGTTTTTGATAAGACTGATTTTATCTTTCTAGATAATAATTATGATTTAATATATTATAACAGTCTAACTCCTATTTTAATTACTGGTATTGGTTCTGGTATTAAGGGAGATACTAATATTGATAATGCTTTTAATGTAGAAAATCAAAGTAATTTTTTTACTATAAGTATCCTACATGAACCTGATATTTTAGATGATATCCAAAAAAAGTATTCGGTTGATTTATGTCTTGCTGGACATTCCCATAATGGTCAAATAAGGTTACCATATTTTGGGGCATTAACTACTATAAACGGTGCTAAGAAATATTATGATTCACATTATAAGGTAAAAAATACTGAACTTTATATTTCTGGAGGGCTAGGTACTAGTATGTATAAGTTAAGATTATTTAATCGACCAAGTATTAATTTTTATCGTTTGACAAAGAAAAATTGACTCCTAAAAGGAGCTTTTTTATTGACCATTTTTGCTTATTAATATATATTTTTCCAAATCAAAAATCAGACATTTCATTATTTCTTGTTTTAACATAACATCATTCTAAAAAGATTTAAACATACTTCTCTTTGGGAAATTATATTCAAATGATCCTTTAAAAATACTAAATTTCAACAACTTTTACTCATATAGAAAGCTAAAAAAGAAAAAACTGATAAATAGATAGATATCTAAATATCAGTCTTAATATTTCTCAACAATTTAATGACTCCATATTTTATTTTTTAATCTTTTTTAATTTTTCACTATAATATTTGCTTATTTCTTTATTACTATTTATTTTATCAATTAGATCATACACAGATTGATTTATATCATCAACATAAATAGCCTCATAATAATATCTTAAATTACGTTCTTTACACCATTTTATAGCAATCTCCTTGCATACTCTTTTCAAATAAGTATGTACTATCATTATATTTTAAACCAATTACTCCTGTTGCATCATACAAATAATATATCGTCCTTGTACCTTTTTCCTCATATACAATACTTGTTCCTT
>CATKEA010000030.1 GCA_949746915.1 uncultured Bacilli bacterium | reverse complement strand
TTTGCTTATTTTTGACATATTTCTCGCTTTTTTCAAGTTGCCCATTTAATATAACATTCTACTTTTTCTATGTCAACACTTTTTTGAAAAAAAATTAAATTAATTGGTGTTTTTGATATATACAATATCATTATATGTCATTTGTTAGTGTTTAGTACCTTTTTATTTGCATTTAAATACTAATTAAGTACTAAAAAATTATATATTAAGAAAACAAAAAAAGGTGATTAGTTTAACACCTTCTTTTAATTTTTATGTTCTATTTTTACGACTTCTGTCAATTCTTTTTCTACTATATAACTGATTGTAATACTTTTTCCTTCTTTTAAGAAAGGTAATATAGCTTCCGCTACTTTTAAAGATGCTTTATATTTTTTACTATCTTGATCTGTAAAATAGTAATATGTATTACCATCTAAATTGGCTGTTGTTATACTTAAAATTTTTATATTCTTACTCTTATATTCTCCAGTCATTTCTATATCTATATTATTTAAATAATTTTCTGCAGCTTTTTTTATACCTTTTGATGAATCAGTAACTACTACTTTTTGATAGTCGACCACATCAACAAATGCATACATTTTAACTAAACCAGCATTATCTTTTAATGAAATAAGATATGTTGGACGATTATTTAAATTTATTAGTAGTGGAAAACTAGCCTTGTAGTTCATTTGCTGAACTTGACCTTGTGCGCTATCCATAGCTGAGTATTCTTCTGCACCTGGTACAGCATAAAAATTTGTTTCTTTTGTTCTCATATTAGTTAATATAAAACCAATATTGGCTTCATCACTAGCTTTTGAAGTGATTCCTGTATATAAAAATACATCATCATTCATTACTGTGTAGTTATAGCCAGTTGTTGTTGCTACTACATTTTTTTGACCAAATATTGAATTCATGAAACCATTTTTATATTGTCCCCAATCATCTACTTGTTCAATAATCAAATCAGCTGAATATACGTGATCTATCCATGCTGGTATTTCTGATGTTTTATACTTTTTACTTTTTCCTGTTATCGGATCTGTCATAATAATTCCACTAACATCTCTTTTTAATCCAATCCCTGTATATTTCATTATTGGTGTAATCCAATACGGATGTCCTTCATTATCTAATTCAAACTGACTTTCACCAAAAATTAAAGTTGGATAACTAAAACGCAAATGCCTTTCTAGATTCTCATTAAAATAAGCAGATGGCATGTATTTCATACCTTTATCTAGTTTTACTAATTTACTTTCACCACTAACAGAATTAACTGTAATATATCCTTTAACTCCATCTTTATGATTAGTAAAGTATTTTATTAATCCATCATATTCTAGAGGTGTTACTCTTACTATATCAGAATTATAATTAATTTGAGTGTACAAGTCAGAAACGTAAAATTGCGAAACTAGTTCTGGCATTTGTCCCATAACTCTGTCTCCTAATTTTTGACTTGAATCTTTATCAAGTAGTGGTAACGAATTAAAATCAACTTCTTTGATATTGTCATTAAAATCTTTAGTTTCATCTATGCTAATTCTCTTAGAATAATCTTTAGAGAAAAAGATTGGTGATAATACTAAGTTTGTTAAAATAATTAGGCCAATTATTCCAAATGCACAAAGTGCTGTAATCGAACCTGATTTTGGCATCTTTTTTATATTACCTTTTTCATCTACTGAAGCTATAACCATACATATAGTATAAAAAAACAATAGTACAATTATAAAAAGCCAAAATCCTAAACTCTGAATATTAATAGCAGGTAAAAATACATAGTAGTAAATTAATCCTAAAATAATAGTTATAATAGAACTAATTATATTTTTTTTAAATTTTTCCAATATACTCTCTCCTTTATATTGTAGATTATACCATATTTT
>CATKEA010000029.1 GCA_949746915.1 uncultured Bacilli bacterium | reverse complement strand
GTTATATATTATTTTAATCATGAAGTGGATTTTTTATTGTTAGTTATATTATCCGTTATGATATATTTAAATTATTTTATTTTATTTATTTGTAATATTATTAATAAGCCAATTGAGAGATGTGTATATTTATATTATTATCATAGCGCTATAACGAAACTTCGTAGTATGAATAGTTTAAAAGTTGTTGGTATTACTGGTAGTTATGGTAAGACTAGTAGTAAAAATATATTGAATGATATACTTAGCTCTAAGTTTATTCCACTAGCAACTCCAAAGAATCTTAATACAGAATATGGTTTAATGATTACTATTAATAATCATTTAGATAAATTTAATGATATTTTTATTGCTGAGATGGGTGCCTATAAACGTGGTGAAATAAAGATTCTATGTGATTTGGTTAAGCCTAAATTTGGAATACTTACGACTATTGGAACAGCTCATTTAGAGACTTTTGGTAGTGAAGAGAATATTCAAAAGACAAAGTTTGAATTAATTGAGAGTTTACCAGATGATGGAGCTTGTGTTTTAAATGGTGATGATGATAAGCAATTGTCATATAAAATTAAGAGTAAGTGTAAAAAGATTTGGATTGGTATTAATAATCATGATGTTGATATTTATGCAACAAACATTAAAGGAAATGCTACTGGTAGTGTTTTTGATGTATATTTTAAGGATTTAGATAAAACTTTTATGTTTGAAACAAAACTTTTGGGAAATAATAATATTTATAATATATTAGCAGGTATTGCTTTGGGTTATCATTTTGGAATGAGTATTGAGGAAATTAAAGCAGGTGTTAGGAAGGTTAAACCTATTGAACATCGTTTAGAACTAAAGAAAATCGGTCAGATGTATATGATTGATGATGCTTATAATTCTAATCCAGTTGGTGCTCGTATGGCTTTAGATGTTTTAGATTTAATGCCAGGTGATAAGGTTGTAGTTACTCCTGGTATGATTGAACTTGGTAAAAGAGAAGATGAATATAATCGAGAGTTTGGAAAACAAATAGCTAGTAGTAAAGCAAATTATGTTATATTAGTTGGAAAAAATAAAAGTAAAGCGATTTATGATGGTTTAATTGATGGTGGTTATGATAAAGATAAAATTATTATTCTTAATGATGTAAAAGAAGCATATTCTGTTGTTTATAGTCTTAAAGGTGATAAGGATATTTACGCTTTATTTGAAAATGATTTACCTGATACTTATAATGAAAAGTAATACATAGGAGGATTTTAATGCTTGATAGAAGTACTGTAGAAGAATTAATTGATGATTTAAATAGTAATTTAGATAGTAATGTCATAGCTAGAGTAAATGAATTGTTATTTTCTTTTAATGAGGAAATTAGTATTGATATTGATATTATTTTAGTTTTAGGAAGTAGTTCTATTAATCGTGTTGAAAAAGCGTTAGAGGTTTATGAAAAGATTCATAAACCAATTGTTTTAAGTGGTGGTATAAAAAGATTTAATGGAATAAGTGAGTCTGTTAAATTTAGAGATTATTTACTTGCGAATGGTGTTTCTAAGGAACTGATTTATGTTGAAGATACTTCTTTAAATACGGAGGAAAATTTTGTTAATTCTTTTAAACTTATTAAGCATGTTTTTTATGATAATAAGAAGATTTTACTTATTACTAGTTCTCAGCATATGCTTAGAGCTTTATTAACTGCTAAGAGAGTTATAAAAAATAACAATTATAAATTTGATATTTATACTTGTCCATCTTTTCCATCTAAAATAAAAAGAGATAATTGGTATTTAAGAAGTGATAAAGTTGATATTATTATAGGGGAACTTGAAAGATTAATTAAGTATAATTTAGTATAGTGAATTGCTTATTGTAGAATATTTTTAAAT
>CATKEA010000028.1 GCA_949746915.1 uncultured Bacilli bacterium | reverse complement strand
TGATAGATTATTATATAATATCGTAAAAAAACAAGCAGTTCTTGATAATATTGCTAGTGAGTTTGTAGAAGCAAGTACAGGAATAGATTTTGGTGTAGCTTCATCAGATACCAATGGAAAAGGTGCTTATACAATAGCAAGTACTAAAGATGATGAATATCCAGTTCACTATTTTAGAGGTGCAGTAACTAATAATAATGTTAAGTTCGCTCGCTTTTGTTGGAAGATAGTAAGAACAACCGAAACAGGAGGAGTAAAGCTTATTTATAATGGAACACCTAATGAAAATGGTGGTTGTACAAATACAACAGGAGAGATAACTCAAGTTGGAACCAGCCAGTTTGGTGGTGCTTTTAATGTGGGATATGGTTCTCCTATTAGAGAGGTAATAGATACTTGGTATAGTGAAAACATGATGGATTATACTAAATATTTAGAAGATACAGTGTGGTGTAGTGATGGAAGTTTATATCAAGAAAATCCTGATGCTTGGTATTGGGGTGGAATGGAAAGAAATGTATATTCTAATAAACCAAGTATTGTTTGTCCAAATGATGATGATAAGTTTACTGTAGGTAGTGATAAGGGAAATGGAAAGTTAACATATCCAGTAGCCTTATTAACAGCAGACGAAGCAACATTAGCAGGAAGCGGATTTAAAGGATATAGTAGTGATAGTTATTTATATACTAATCAGGATTGGTGGCTTATAACTCCTAGTTATGTGTCTATTTCAATTAGTGGGATTGGTTATCTAAAAAATTTTAGTGTTACTTCAGATGGCGTTTTGGATTATTACAGTGGTGTTCAGACGGCTCTTGGACTTCGTCCTTCTATATCTTTGGGTTCTAGTGTAGTGGTTGATAGTGGGGATGGAACTATAGATAGTCCGTTTACTATATTACTTTAATGATGTGGGACAATTGTTTAATCAAAAAAATTTAGTTTTTGATTAAAAAGTCTTATTTTAAGAGATATATACAAAAAAATTAAGTAATTTTACTACTTTTGAAGAGAAAAAAAAGAATTTTGAAAATATAGGTATGTACTGCTTTACATAAATAAAGTATAATTATATCGAGGTATTAATATGGATTATAAAAAGATTTTTACTGAAAATGATTTAACAAATATTGCTAAATTTTTTACTTATATGCAAAATAAGTTTGAGTATGGCTGGATTGATAAAGACGGAAATAGACACTATGGAATTAATGATGCTCAATCTTATAGTTTACAATCACCTAACGAATTGTTAAAAAGCCATATAGGAATTTGCTGGGATATGACAGAGTTATATAGATGTTTTTTTGAAAATATGACTTCTTTAAAATATGAAACTTATTATCTATTGTATGATGATAATAAAGGTTGTCCTAGTCATGCTATCTTAGTATTTTATGATAAAAATAAAGTCTATTGGTTTGAACCTATGTTTAATGATAAAAATTGTTTTTATAGCGGTATACATGAATATGATAATATTACTAAATTATTGGAAGATTTTAAAAATAAATTCATTAAAAGTGCAGTGATTAATGAGCTAATCCCAATTGATTATAATCCATACAATATTCAAATATATAAATACACTGCACCTAAAAAGCATATTAATGGTTATGAAATGCGAAATCATATTAATAATAGCGAATTTATAAATATCAAATAGAGGGAAATAATATAGCATTCTTTTAATTTTAATAATGCTACATAATAAGGGTAATACTATCTTTATTATGGTAAAGACTTTAATTATCCACAGGACTATTATTGTATTACATACATTTTTAATAGTTAAAATTAGTACTTTAAAAATTTCCATTTTTTACTACTAATTTAATACTTTTTAAATTGAAAATATGAAAAAT
>CATKEA010000027.1 GCA_949746915.1 uncultured Bacilli bacterium | reverse complement strand
AAGTAGCATTATAGCAGTTCTTTTTTTATACCAAGCTCTTCTCATTTTCTTATTCTCCTAATTATATGTTTTAATTATAAAACATTTTTGGACTTATTTCAATTTAAAATAAGAATATTAACTATTAGTTTATAATAATAAAAATAGTATATGCCTTTACTCTCTATACAAGTAAACCTTAACAAGAATCTCAAAAAATGAGTTATTGTTTTATCTATTAGTAACCATCATTGACGTTTATTGTAATATAATTATTAAATTGAAAAGATCATAACTCTCTACAATTATGATCTTACTTTATTCTTGATTATTTAACTTCTATTTTATCTTTTCCACCCATATATGGTTGTAATGCCTTTGGTATTTTGATTGAACCATCACTTTGATAATTATTTTCTAATACAGCAATTAATCCTCTTGGTGTTGCAAGTACTGTATTATTTAGTGTACTTACATAATAAGTTCCATTTTCTCCTTTAGTTCTAATACCTAATCTCCTTGCTTGAGCATCTCCTAAAGTAGAACATGACCCAACTTCAAAATATTTCTTTTGTCTTGGGCTCCATGCTTCCACATCACAAGATTTTACTTTTAAATCTGCAAGATCTCCACTACAACACTCAAGAGTTCGTACAGGTACGTCTAAACTTCTAAAGAAATCTACAGTATAAGACCACATTTTGTTATACCAATCAAAAGCATCTTCTTCTTTACAAAGAACAACCATCTCTTGTTTTTCAAATTGGTGAACACGATATAATCCTCTTTCTTCTATTCCATGAGCACCTACTTCTTTTCTAAAACATGGTGAATAAGAAGTCATAGTTATTGGTAATTCAGTTTCTTTTACTATTTGATCTTTAAATTTACCAATCATTGAATGTTCACTGGTACCAATTAAGAATAAATCTTCATTTTCAATCTTGTACATCATAGCATCCATTTCTTCAAATGACATAACACCACTAACAACATCACTTCTAATCATGAATGGAGGAACACAATAAGTAAATCCTTTATCAATCATGAAATCTCTAGCATATGATAACATCGCTGAATGAAGTCTTGCAATATCTCCGATTAAATAATAAAATCCATTACCACTAGTTCTTCCTGCACTTTCTTTATCAAGCCCATTAAACTTATCTATAATATCAGCATGATATGGAATTTCATATTCTGGTACTACAGGTTCTCCAAACTTTTCAATTTCAACATTTTTGCTGTCATCTTCTCCAATAGGAACACTTGCATCGATAATATTAGGAATTAGCATCATTCTCTCTTTAATTTCACTTTGAAGTCTTTCCTCTTCTTTTTCAAGTTCTTCTAATCGTTTGTTAATTTCTACTACTTCTTCCTTCTTCTTATTTGCTTCATCTTGTTTTTTATCGCGCATTAAGGTACCAATTTCACTACTAATAGTATTTCTGTTTTTTCTAAGTTCATCTGCTTCTTGCTTTACTTTTCTATTTTCTATATCTAAACTTTCTACTTCATCTACTAAAACAAGTTTTTTATCTTGAAATTTTTTCTTAATATTTTCTTTAACTAATTCTTTATTTTCTCTTATTAATTTAATATCAATCATATTTAAACTCTCCTTTTCTAATAAAAAAACTCTAGTTCTCCTGTAAAAGGAGTGACTAGAGCACGGTACCATCCTAATTTTAACTTAATTTTAGATAACGGTATTAACCGGAACTTATTAGGTTCACGATTTGGGAAGTAGATTAAATAAGTTTATACTTAGTTTTCACCAACCACTAAGTCTCTATATTATAAATCTTATTATTGGTTTCCCTCAAACGATTTAATATTATTATAAGCATTTTAAGACTATTTATCAATAATATTT
>CATKEA010000026.1 GCA_949746915.1 uncultured Bacilli bacterium | reverse complement strand
TTAAAGGAGTCTTAATATGAACTTAAATATATATTTTGATAACAATGCAACTACTAAATGTGATGAAGAAGTGTTAAATACAATGTTGCCATATTTTAATAATCAATATGGAAATCCTAGTAGTATATATTCATTTGGTAAAGATATCAAAAATGAAATTACCAAAGCTAGAAAAAAAGTCGCTGAATTAATAAATGCTGATGAAAGTGAAATTATTTTTACTAGTTGTGCTAGCGAAAGTAATGTAACAGCTATTATGAGTGCCATTAGAAATAATCCTACTAAGAAACATATAATTACCACTAGTGTTGAACATGCTTCTATTCTTGAAACAATGAATTATCTTAAAAGTATAGGTTATAAAATTACATATTTATCAGTAGATGAGCAAGGAAAAATAGATTTACAAGAATTAGAAGACTCTATAGATGAAGCTACTTGTTTAATTACTGTTATGATGGCTAATAATGAAATTGGTAATATATATCCAATAAAAGAAATCGGAAAAATAGCCAAAAAACATAATATTTTATTTCATTGCGATTCAGTTCAAGCAGTTGGAAAAATAAAAATTGATGTAAGAGATTTAAATATTGATACTTTATCTTTATCAGGACATAAAATTAATGCCCCAAAAGGAATAGGAGTCCTATATGTAAAAAATCAAATACCTTTTACGCCATTAGTATTTGGACATCAAGAAAAAAATAGACGTGGTGGAACAGAAAATGCAGCATATATTATTGGTTTGGGTAAGGCCATTGATTTAATATTAAAAGATAATTATCAACTAAATAATTATTTAAAAGATTTAAGAGATTATTTAGAAGACCAAATTCGTAAAAATATTGATGATATAATAATTTATGGAGATTTAAATAACAGACTACCTAATACTTCAAGTATAGCATTCAAAGGAGTTAAGGCAGAAGAACTAATGTTAATACTTGAATCATTTAATATATATGTCTCAACTGGTTCTGCCTGTAATTCTGAAACTAAAGAGCCATCACATGTTCTAAAAGCTTGCAATGTAGATTTGAATAATTATAGTCCAATAAGAGTGAGTTTTGGTAAATATAATACTAAAGAGGAAGTAGATATATTTGTAAAAAAACTAATTAGTATAGTTAATATGTTTAGAAAGAGAGGTTAAAAAATGTCTGTGTTAGTTAATTTTAAGATTTGTGATAATGCCAAAGAATGTGGAGGAATTGCTGTTTGTCCAACAGGAGCATTATCTTGGGACGAAGTTAATGAAACGATTAAAATTGATAATAGCAAGTGTGTTTCTTGTGGGTTATGTGAAAAAGAATGTCCAATTGGAGCTTTTACTGTAGTTAAGACTAAAGAAGAGTATGATAAAGCACAAAAAGAAATAGATGAAGATCCTAGAACTACAAAAGATTTATTTGTTGATAGATTTGGAGCAGTTGCTATTTCAGATTTTTTTAAAATTAATTTAGATGAAATAACAACAAAAGTCAAAAAAGATTGTTTAACTTTAATAGAAATATATAATCCAGATGTTGCAGAGTGTTTGCTAAAATCAATCCCTATTAAAGATTTAACCAGAAATCTAGCAAAAGATACACTATTTTTTAAGGCAGAAAGCGATAGTCCAGTTGATGAATATGAAATCAAAGAATTGCCATCATTATTAGTGTTTAAAAGTGGAAAGTTACTAGGACACATAGATGGATATTATAGTATTGATGAACTAGAAATAGTATTATCTAAGCTAACAACTATTTTAAAAGATAGCAATTAAAATAAAATAAACTACAAGGTTAAATTGTTTTTAGATAACTCAGAATTATCGATAATTATATTTTAAAAAATATCA
>CATKEA010000025.1 GCA_949746915.1 uncultured Bacilli bacterium | reverse complement strand
TTTGCTTATTTTTGACATATTTCTCGCTTTTTTCAAGTTGCCCATTTAATATAACATTCTACTTTTTCTATGTCAACACTTTTTTGAAAAAAAATTAAAAAAATAACAAATACTGTTATTTTCTTACATATTTTTTAGAATACTTCTTGTAAATTGCATAATATTCTTCGACTTTTCCCTTTGTAAATGGACCTGTTTTGTTTCTTGCAAAATCTATTAAAGTGGTTAATTCACTTTTTAAGATTTGGTCTATTTCTTTTGAATAATGCATTTTTTCTTTGTGATAATTATATTCACCACGGTCTAAAACTTTGAATGATCCATCAGGAAATACTCTTAAATCTAGATCATAATCAATATATTTTATTGTATCATCATCAATCAAAAAGGGGGACGCAATATTACAATAGTAATATATTCCATTTTTTTTGTATTGGCCTATTACATTAAACCACTGCTTTTTATAAAAGTACATAATAGCAGGTTCTTTTGTTTTCCAGTTTCTACCATCAGATTCAATAACTTTTGTTCTTTCGTTTCCAAATACTAGATAATCGTCTTTAATATCTAGTAATACAGCTTCATCCCAAGTTCTATGAATTTTGGAATCGTGTTTATAACAGTGGATAACATAGTGATGCCCTATTTCTAATTTTTGCATACTATTTCCTCTTTCCCTGTTATTATTATAACTTATGATTGACTTTTTTACAAATATTTATCAACATTTATTGATTTTAAACATATTTTGACATTTTTTTTAATATTATTGGTATTTTGGAAGAAAAAAGGTATAATGTTGCCATTTTCTTCGACTTAGCAAAATTAATATTTTTAATTTTTACTTTTCCTGGCACCATTTCTTGTAGTCTATCATTTAATAATTTAAGATATATAACTAAATTTCAAAAATATCTTGTTAATTTAGGATAGCCTGTGCTTTTCTATACTATTTAGGTGTCTTTTTTTCAATTATTGTACATATTTATCTTATTATATTGCTTTTTAAATTCTGTTTTGTGATTAGTACTGTTATCATTTCTGATATATTCTTTTCATTTATTTCAATGTTATTTAATTTAATAAGGTGTTGTAAATCATAAACATCGTCTTCTACAATATTCAAAATTAGATGTCTGTCAGTATTTTCTTTTACTTTTACATCCAAATTTTTGGATGGATTTGTTTCATGAAATTGTTTAGCTTTGTGTATTGAACATGTTTTAATGTATATTTTTACTGGTAATACAGTTCTCTAGATTATGTCATGAACAATTTCAACATTATTTTTTGCTAGTTATATGGATTTCAAAATCTCCTTAAATGTGTTATAGGTAGTTTTATTTAATTTTTGATAATTTATATTTTCAAAAAATAAATTGTGTATATAAAGGTAAAAATAAAAAAATCCACAATATGTTGTGGATATCTAAAAAATTGCAAAAAAAAAATCCTTGGCGATGTCCTATTTTTGCCTACACTATCGTCGGCGCTGAAGAGCTTAACTTCTGTGTTCGGGATGGGAACAGGTGTACCCTCTTCGCTATTATCACCAAGAAAATTATTATTTTGAATAGTTCTTTCAAAACTTAGATAATGTGTTTCCTGTGCTAACTTTTGTTACTCACTTTTGTTTATCTCTTTCAAATCTTTATATCATTTTTTATGATTAAATCCTCGACTTATTAGTACTGGTCAACTCAACATGTCACCATGCTTCCATCTCCAGCCTATCAACGTGATCG
>CATKEA010000024.1 GCA_949746915.1 uncultured Bacilli bacterium | reverse complement strand
GCTGAAGCAGGAGATAACGCAGGAGTACTTCTTCGTGGTATCAACCGTGAAGACGTTGAAAGAGGACAAGTACTTGCTAAACCTGGTACAGTTCATCCTCACAAAAAGTTCAAAGCAGAAGTTTATGTTCTATCTAAAGAAGAAGGTGGACGTCATACTCCATTCTTTACAAATTATCGTCCTCAATTCTACTTCAGAACAACAGATGTTACTGGTGTTATTACTTTACCAGAAGGTGTTGAAATGGTTATGCCAGGAGACAACTTAAGTATTACTGTTGAATTAATTCACCCAATTGCTATTGAAAATGGTACAAAATTCTCTATTCGTGAAGGTGGACGTACTGTTGCATCAGGTGTAGTTAGCGAAGTAATTAAGTAAGAAGTTTGTAATTAGAAGAATCGTTTGATTCTTCTTTTTTTGTGATTTAATGGATATATAAAAAAGAGTCTTTGTGATATGAACTATATTTTTTGTTAAAAAATGCAATTTAGTTCATTTTAGACTCTATTTTATATTATTTTTAATTATTGTGTTAAATGGTTTACTTTTATATATTGCATATAATGGTTTGTTAATTATTAAATCAAATTCTCCAATATATTCTATTGCTGTTGAGCTAAATCCTAATTTCATTTCATTTAATCCAGAATATTTGTTTTTTTGTTTAAATTCGCCTGTTATAGCATTTAAATTTATAAAACGATAATTTTCATTGTTAAATTTTTTGATAAGTTCCCATTTTAATAAATAATTTGGATTATAATTTTTATATTTTTCATCAAATCCTTCAATAAGAAGATTTATACCACGATCATATTTTACTATTATGGCGCCACCTATAATAATACCATCTTTTTTATTCTGAAACATATTAGTTGCTTTACTAAGATTTATTTCTTCATTAGATAATAATTTATCTGATTCCATTTTTTTATTTATTAGTTTTTTCATATCTAAAGTTTTAGTACTGTTAATTTTTATTTGTTCAGATAAATGTTCATTAATACTTAGTTCATGTTCATAAGCATCTTTGGCCATTTTAACATATTTTTCTGGCTCAATTTTTGCTAAATATAATTCAATATTATCTTCGAATATATCAAAGAATTTTTGATAGTATTTGAGACTTCTATTATGTTTTTTCTTTATAAATTCATAGAAAATATCCAGTTCTTCTTTAGTAGCTTTGTATATTATAACTCCTTGCTTATTTGCTTTATTTATTTTATTTCTTGTTTGTTTATTCAAACTTTCTTTGATATTGTCATTATTTCTTCCTAGTTTTGTTATAGCATTCCATCTAGATTTGTTGGTTTCAAAAAATTTATTGAATCCATGATGATAAAATCCTGAAGTTTGGATTGTTTCCATTAAATCATTTATTTGTGGATTATAAGAAATAATTTCGCCAGTTTCATTTCTTTCAGAACAATGTATTAATGGATCAATTTTTAGAAATATGAATTTTTGTTTAAATAGTAATTTTTTTAACTTGTCAGCAAGTTCTTTTAAAAAATCATAGTCTGAATAGTCAATTAGCATTCCATTTGGAGCATAAGCATATTTATATTCACTTATAATATTACGATATAAAATTAAAGATGCTCCAACAAGCTCATTATTATTGTTAGTAAATCCCATATAATGAATGGAAAAACCGAAATTTTTCTGTCCCTTAGGGTACTCCGCGGATGCTGATTTTTTTAAATAATCTTTGCCTTTTTAAATATTAT
>CATKEA010000023.1 GCA_949746915.1 uncultured Bacilli bacterium | reverse complement strand
GCTTTTACAATGGTTGAATTACTTGCAGTGTTAGTAATACTTGGTATTATAATGGCAATAGCAGTACCAACAATAAGTTATTTTTTAAAAGGAAATAGTAGTGATTACTACAGTAAGCTAGAGCGAACCATCTCAGCATCAAGTCAAGACTTTTTTAATGACTATCGAGTTAACTTGCCAAAAGATATTGGAAATATAAAGAAAATAAATATAACTACATTAACAAGTCAAAAGTATATAACAGATATCCTTGGAATAGATAAAAAGAATTGTGAAGGTGATGTAGTAGCTCAAAAACTATCAAATGGAAATTATTCATATACAACATGTCTTAAATGTGAAAAAAAACAAGATGGTAGTTATGGATATACTTCAACAGCTAAAGAATGTGGATATAGCGAAGAAAACAATAATAAATATACAATATTAATAGATGGACTAGGAGATAAAAATAGTATTAGAATTCCACAAGCAGAAAGCTATACTATTCCAAATGCTAAAGTATATGTAAATAATCAAGCTCTATCATCTACAATAAAACCAACACCAATTAGTATTAATACAAATATCTTAACAACATATAAAATTTATTATACATATAGAACATTAGTAAAAGAATTACAAATTAAAGTATATGATCCAAAAAAACCAGTAATGAATAACATTTCAGCAACAGCAAATGGAACAAACTATGTAAGCGGAGTATTTACTAATAAAGATGTTAAAGTAAATCTATCAGCAACAGACTGGACAACCTCAAGTGTCTATGGATCAGGAATCGATCATTTTGAGTATCAGATAAATGGAGGAAGTGTCCAAAAGGTAAATGCATCAACAGGTGATAATAAAACTTATACTGGATCATTTAATCTAACAACAAACGGAACATATAATATAAGTGCCAAAGCCATAGATAAAGAAGGAAATATTAGTGATAGTAAAACTTTTGTTGTTAAAATAGATAAAATAGCACCAAGTGGAACAATAACAGTAGCAAGTACTAATAGTAGTTATAAAGCATTGACAGTAAGAGCAACTATTAATGCTAATGATAATACAGGAGGTTCATTAGTAAAACAAATGTGTATCAATGAATCTAACAATGTTAATAATTGTAGTTGGACAAATTATACCACAACTAAAAATATGACATTAAGTGGAACATTAGATGGAAGAGTGCGAACTATCTATTATTGGTTTAAAGATACAGCTAATAATATTTCTAGTACAAAAAATATCACATATACACCATATAAAGAAGGAACAGAAGTAAACTTATCAGCATGGAGTAGTTGTAGTAAAGTCTGTGGAGGAGGAACTCAAACAAAAACAGCAACAGATAAATATACAGGAAAAGTAATTACATCAAAAAATCAAACTCAAAGTTGTAATACGATGGACTGTTGTTCATCAACAACCATAACAGGATATGGAAGTTGTAGTAAAGCATGTGGAGGAGGAACAAAAGCTGTTTATAGAAAATCAAATTACAACGGTCAAAACTGTAGTAAAACAACCGAAACATTAACTTGTAATACTCAAAACTGTTGTAGTGATGTTAACTATAGTTCTTGGAGTAACTGGGGAGCATGTAGTAAAAGTTGTGGAGGAGGAACCCAAACAAGAACGAGAACTGCAACAAGTAAATATAATGGTCAATCATGTAGTGGTGGAGGAATTGTGTTATCAGAAAGTCAAAGTTGTAATACACATAGTTGT
>CATKEA010000022.1 GCA_949746915.1 uncultured Bacilli bacterium | reverse complement strand
TTGACGAACAAATGTATGTAATATATAATACATTTATTAGAAAGAGATTATTTAAAGTAATTATTATTTTATTTAATCCTTTAATATTATGATTGATATAGTGGTGAAGAAGATATGAATAGTTTATTTGATGGAGAAGAACAAATTTCATTTAAGCCGTTGGCAGAAAAAATGAGACCTATTACTCTTAATGATTTTTTTGGTCAAAAAGAAATTGTTGGGGATGATTCTCCAATTAGAAAAATGATTGAAAATGATACAATTACTTCAATGATTTTTTGGGGACCTCCAGGTGTTGGGAAAACAACTTTGGCGAAGATAATTGCTAGGCAGACTAATTCTTTATTTTATGAACTTAGTGCTGTAACAGCTGGTGTTAAGGAAATAAAAGAGTTTATAGAAATTGCTAAGTATAATAAAGGTAATGGAAAGAAAACAATAGTTTTTGTAGACGAAATTCATAGATTTAATAAGAGTCAACAGGATGCATTTCTTCCTCATGTTGAAAATGGAAATATTATATTGATAGGAGCAACAACTGAGAATCCTTCGTTCGAAGTTAATTCAGCTTTGTTATCAAGAAGTAAGGTATATGTGTTAAAAAGTTTGACTAAAGATGAAATATTGGGTATTTTAAAAAGGGCATTGAATGAAAATTATGAATATCGCGATGTTATAATTGAAGATGATTGTTTAAGCATAATTGCAGATGTTAGTAGTGGTGATGCAAGAAATGCATTGAATACATTAGAAAGTGTTATAAATATTACACCTTTAAAAAAAGGAAAACGAGTTATTAACAAAGAGATTTTAGAGAGTTCTTTACAGAGTAAGGTATTCTTATATGATAAAAATGGGGAGGAACATTATAATTTGATTTCAGCTTTGCATAAATCAATGCGGAATAGTGATCCAGATGCAGCTCTTTATTATTTGGCTAGAATGCTTGAAGCTGGAGAGAATCCATTATATATTGCTAGAAGATTGATACGTTTTTCTTCTGAAGATATTGGACTTGCTAATCCAAGTGCTTTAGTACAGGCAACTTGTACTTATGATGCTTGTCATTATAATGGTATGCCAGAGTGTAACGTTAATTTAGCACAATTGGTTGTTTATTTGAGTTTGAGTCCAAAGTCTAATTCTTTATATACTGCATATATGGAAGTTCAGAGTGATGCAAAGAAAACGATGGAAGAAAAGGTTCCACTTCATCTTAGAAATGCTGTAACTAAATTAGATAGTGAATTAGGAAACGGTAAGGGTTATAAATATGCGCATGATTATGAAAATAAAATTACTAATATGCAGTGTTTGCCTGATTCTTTAAAGGGGAGAAAATATTATCATCCAACAGAGATTGGTAGTAAGAAACAATTTAAGGAAATATTAAAAAGAATAGAGCAAATTAAGAAAAAATGCTGATTTATGTTAAATAGAATGGTTTGTATATATTATAAAAAGACATTCTTTTATTTTGTAATATGTTATAATTGTAATAGTATTTTAATATTTTAAATCTTAAGGAGAAAGCTTATGAAAATGTTAGTTAGTGATTATGATAGTACTTTTTATATAAGTGATGATGATATTAAGCTTAATGTTCAAGTTGTTAATCAATTTATGAAAAAATCAAAAAATTATTTTGTTATTGCAACAGGGAGAAGTTATTTAGATTTTATCAAAGAGAAAGAAAAATATTCTATTAATTATAATTA
>CATKEA010000021.1 GCA_949746915.1 uncultured Bacilli bacterium | reverse complement strand
CTTTATACTAAGGATATTTTTGAGGAATTATCTAAAATAAAAAACTTGCAATTTTTAAAAGAAAAGTATGATATAAATGGAATTAATCGTCGTAATTATGTTTTGTTTGGAAATAATAGTGATTGTTTGTTTTTCGGAGAAGGGGATATTTGTCAAACTAAATATGGCAATTTAAAAAATGAATTGGATGAATTTACAAAGAATCCAGGAGAAAATACAGAACATATATCATATAATCAAAAATTAGGTGTATATGAATTAGAGGATGAAAGCTTTGGATTTTTAACTTTTAAATTGTTATCTGATATTGTGTGTGATCAAGAATTAAAAGATAAATTATTGTCTGATTCTAGATATCATAAGTGTCATCAAAATTCGATATTAGTGGCTAATTCTTTAACAGCAGAAGAGAAAAAAAGTGCCTATATTGTTGGTGGAAAATTTAGGGAAAATGATTGTGATTATTTTCATCATTCGTGGGTTGAGATTGAAGAGAAGAATTTAGTAATAGATTTTAATTCTAATTTAATTATGAATAGAGATAAATATTATAAATTATTTGAAGTAAAGCCAATAGCTAAAACATTAGTAACAAAGTTAAATGATACTATGGAAACTATATCTTCAGATGGTGTATTTGATTTTCATGTTTTTCTAATTAATTATTTTGGAGAAGAGATCATTTCTGATTTAAAGAAAAATGAAAAAGTTTTACGTAAATAAAAAGTAGAAATATGACAGTACTGTTTAATTGTAAAAAGATTTTGTTATAACTTTTAGCTTTTATTTGCTTTAAAGTGTTTCACCATGTGTAACAATAGTATTTTTTTTTATAGTAATTATCATTTTACTAATAGTCTTTTAATGATTTTATACATAAAAAAAATAGTACTCAATCTAACAAAAGATTAGTACTAATTTAACTATTTAGGTAAGTACTCAACTGCAAAGTTACGTATTTTCTTTTTTAAATTAAAACTAATAATTTCTAAAAGAGTAGGATATTAGGAAGTGTATCATATGTAATTAAGCTATTATCTTATAAAGAATTGCATATATACAAATCTGATCTAATGATTTCTAATTAGTAATATATTACTTATTCAAAAAGTTCGAGTAACTATTATTCAAAGTAAGCTTTTTTAATTTACTATATCCATTTTCTAAGATATTAGTAAATTCATCAGGAATTTTTTTCTTAGCTAATAAAATAAGACTATCATCTATACCATATAAAGCTTCGGCCATAGAACCTACAATGCAAGCATTAGTATCTGTATCTCCTCCAAATGATATTATTGTTCTTATAGCTTCTTCAAAACTATTTGAAGAGAATAAAGCATATAAACAATTAGACAAAGTTTCACTACATGTTGTATTAAATTTATTAAATGGTTGATAATTTAAGGTATTGGTTAATTTACTAATTATTTCTTCTTTTGATATACCTAATCTTCCATAATAAATAATTAATGATACTGTTTGTGATGCATCTATAGCTTCTATAGAATAATGTGATGGGATAGCTGCTAATAAAGAGTGCCTTATAATATCATATTCAGTATTAAATAAATATCCAATTGGTGAAATTCGCATCATTGCCCCATTTCCTTTACTTTGACCTTCAGCTTTACCTTGATACCATTTTATTAATTGAGGAGAAAAAGACGTCTTAAAGTATGGTTTGTAATTTGGTTTATAATTTAAATATTT
>CATKEA010000020.1 GCA_949746915.1 uncultured Bacilli bacterium | reverse complement strand
GTGGAATCTATGATATGTCAGGAGGAGCATGGGAATATGTTATGGGAGTAATGACAGATCAAAGTGGAAAGCCATTAAGTGGAAGAAATGCTAGTTTTAATTCAGGATTTATTGGAGGTTATGGAGAAGGTGGAAGTTTAACGTCTGGATACTCATGGCCAGAAGAAAAATATTATGATAAATATGCCTATGGAACAAGTTATTCTGAATATACAAGAGGACACTTTGGAGATGCCACATTTGAGATGGGACCATTTAAAAGTTTAATTTATGCTAACAACAATACAAGCCAGATAAGCTCATGGTACAACGACCGCACGAACTTCGCTTATAACATAAAACCTTGGTTTAATCGTGGTGGTTCCTACCATGACGGTACAGATTCAGGTCAATTTTCTTTTTTGACTTATTCTGGTTCTATTGATGATTATTTAAGTTTTAGAATTATCTTAACAATATAACATCTAATAATTATAAAAGAATATAATCAGTTATCTAAATGAATCAATCAAATAGACAGCTTAATATTCTTTTTATTATGCTTTTTAATATAATATTTGTTATTTTTGTGAAAATATGATATAATACCCAGAAATAAAAGGGGGATTATTATGCCAAAAATATCAGTAATTGTACCAGTTCATAACACTGAAGCATATTTACCAACTTGCTTAAATTCAGTATTAAATCAAACAGAGGAATCTATAGAAGTAATCGCCATTGATGATTGTAGCACAGATAATAGTTTGCAAATAATGAGAAATTTTGAAAAAAAATACTCGTATAAAATGAAAGTAATAGCTTTAAATGAAAATGTAGGTGTATCAACAGCAAGAAATATAGGATTAAGTGTAGCTCAAGGAGATTATATTGGATTTGTTGATTCTGATGACATTATATCTTTAAATATGTATGAAAACTTTTATAATCTTGCTAAAGAATATAATGTTAATATTGTAGTAGGAAACCATTTTAGATTCTTTGATGATAAATATTTAGATATGGAAACTTACTTAACACAAGAAAGAAGAAAGCCACGAAGAACTGATTATAGTCAACAAGAAAAATCTATATTTTTTGAATCTCCCTCTGTGTGGGATAAGCTATTTAAACATGATAGTATTAAAGATATAAGATTTTTAGATGGCCATATTTATGAAGATATTGGTTTTACTTATCCAATACTCTTAAAAGAAAAAGAAGTAGCAGAATATTTAAATGATGATTATGGATATAGAATAACCAAAGGAGGTATTATGAATACTAGTTCTTTAGTAAAGCCAAGCATATTAGATATAATAGAAATAGCTAATTATGCTTATCAATTAGGAGAACAGTGGGAATTTGATGACAAAGCTCTACAACAATTAAGAGATATCTTAAAACAAAGTATTTGTAAAATGACTTTGGTAATAAATAAATGGAAAATTAAAAAGAAACAAAAAAAAGAATTAATAGAAAAGATGCTCTCTATAGCTAATGTAACATTTCCAGATATTTTAGAATTAGAAACATCATCAGGAAAAATGTACAATGATAGACTATTAAATACCATAAAAAAAGAATATTGCATAGAAGCAATACCAGAAAATCAATTAGATTTTCAAAAAGAAAATTTAAAAAGAAAAATAAAGAGTCTTCGTAAATAAGTATAAAGAAACAAATAGGTAAAAAACTTATTTG
>CATKEA010000019.1 GCA_949746915.1 uncultured Bacilli bacterium | reverse complement strand
TATTTTTAATAAATACTTTATCTTTATATTTAAAATCTGATAATAGTCTTAACTCGCCCTTGATACCATGAGTATTAACTATTTTTCCAATATATATATATTCCATATTTTATCTCCTTGTAAATTCATATAAAATTATACTAGTTGCAATACTAACATTAAGACTTTCTACTGTAGAATCCATATTTATATATAAATTTTTATCTACTAGTTCTTTTGTTTGATAGCGAAGTCCATTGCCTTCGTTTCCCATAATAATACAAAATTTATCTTTTTGATAATTGGAAATATTTCTAATATCAATTCCATTTATAACATCTGTTCCATAAATAGTAATTCCTTTGTGTTTAATCAACTTAATCTCATGTATTATATCACATCTTTTAATTGGTAAATAAAATATTATTCCTTGAGTTGCCCTAATAACTTTAGAATTGTATAAATCTACTGTATCTTCGCTTAAAAAAATCATATCTATGCCAAAAGCTTTACTTGTTCTAATTATTGTTCCTAAATTACCTGGGTCTTGTATTCCATCTAATATTAGTATCTTATTTTGAGAGCTTGGAGTTAAATCTATTTTTTTACAAATTCCAATTACTAAAGAATGATTATCTAAATCACTTAGACTTTTAAGTATTTCTTTAGTAACATAAGTTTTTTCAAAATCAATCTGATAATCATATGTATCTAAAACTAGAACATCTAGTAGAAACCCACTATTTAATGCTTCTTCTACCAAATGTTCTCCTTCAATAATAAATTTATTATATGAATCACGATATTTTTTTTGTTTTAATTTGATATATTCTTTAATTTTTTTATTTTCTAAGCTTGATATATACATAAGATTAATCACCTGTTTATTATTATACAAAATTCTTATAATAAATTCTACATTTCTCCAATAAAATCTCTAATTATGTAACTTGCTATTAAGATTCCTGCACTTCCTGGAACAAAAATATTGGAGGCTATCATTTTACTATTTATTTTTCTTGGTATTTCTGTTGATGAACATACTAAAACTTTATCTTTTATGTTTTCATCTTTAATATATTTTCTTAAAATTCTAGCAATGGGATCATAGTTTGTTTTTCTAATATCCATAATTGCTAGTTTACTGGGGTCTAATCTTTTACCTGTTCCCATAGATGAAATGATTTTCTTATTTTGTAAACTAGCAAGTTTAATTAATAATTTTTTAGTTTCAACAGTATCACAACAATCAACAATGTAATCGTAATTTGAAAAATCTATTTTTTTTATAGTGTCTTTATCTAAAAATAGATTATATGATTGTATTTTTAAATTTTGATTAATATCTAACATTCTTTGTTTTAAAACTTCTACTTTGTCTTTCCCAATAGTTGAGTCGAGTGCTATTAGCTGACGGTTTTTATTAGTAATATCAATTTTGTCATTATCAATAATTGTTATATTTTCTATTCCAGATCTTATTAAGCTTTCAACTACAAAGCCACCTACTCCACCTATTCCAATAACAATAATATTCTTTTTTTTAATTAATTGTAAATTACTTTTTCCAATTAAAAGTTCTAATCTATCAAACATTTCTAACACCCACTATTTCTTTAAAAAATATTGTTGTATATTAATAAGTTATTTATATTTTACTAATTAATAATTCTTAAGATAATTGTTATCTAACTAATATC
>CATKEA010000018.1 GCA_949746915.1 uncultured Bacilli bacterium | reverse complement strand
CACTAACATTCCAATAAATCTTTAGAAATGCACCATCCACAACTATTTTATCTAGCAGTTGTTCTACGATATTTCTTTTTTCTTTAAATTCTATGGCAGCCCAAACACTTTCTAAATTTTTAATTTTATCATAGGTTTTTGTTGCTCTTTCTTTTTCTTTTATATTTTCTAGCTCTTTCATTATATTCGACTTCTCGCATATTTTTTTAGCGAGTTCTTTTTTTATTTCTTCATTTGCTATATTATCTGAAAGTAATTGAATCAAATTTTCAATTCTTTTCTGTGTTTTATCAAGTCTAACACTAAGTTTATCTATAAAATTTGTTTTAGATAAATCAAAAGTCTCTCTGAATAATTTTTCATTTAAAGATATGGTAAATAATTGTTCTAAGAATCTATTTTCAATTTCAAAACTATCTAGTCTTATATTATTACAATTCGGGTCTTTGATTAGTTTAGGTTTACTCTTTTGTCTAGAATAGCAATAACAAATAATTCTTTGTCCCCATTTTTGATAACGATATTTTGCTCCACATTTACCACAATAGATTTTTCCTGATAACAGATAATGTCTTGCATGCCTGTTTTTGCTTCTTTGTTTTTCTATTTTCTGTAATTGTTCATATTCTTCTTCACTAATTATTGCTTCATGCCTGCCACTGAAAAGTTCTCCTTTATAGGGAATCTTACCTAAATTTGTTTTAGAATTTAATATTCCTTGAATCCATGCTTCATCATAACCTGTTACTTTAGAAAGTTCATTATAACTATATCCTTGAAGTCTTAATGTTTTCATTAAATCAAAAATTACTTTTCTTTCATTATTAACAACGAGCATACCTGTTTGTTTGTCATAATCATAAGCGAAAGGAGTTTTTCCTCCACCTCGCCAAAGACCATCTTCAGCTCGTTTCTTTAATCCTAATCTTGTTCTTTCGAGAATTGTTTCTCTTTCCAATTGAGCAAATACCGAAAGTACTCCTATCATTGCTTTTCCAAATGGAGTAGTCGTATCAAAGTTTTCTCTTATCGAGATAAAACCAACACCATATTTATTGAATACTTCCTCAATTAGATAAAGAGTATCTTTTTGACTTCTTGAAATCCTATCTAATTTAAAAACTAACACTGTATCAATTCGTTCATCCTTACAATCTTGTATTAACTTTTTAATAGCAGGCCTATTTAAATCCTTACCACTGAATCCTGGATCTGTATAAATTTCAAAGTCTTCCCATTCTTTGCTCTTAAGATAACTTTTTAGTAGATCTATTTGTGCATCTATTGAATAGCCTTCTACTTGCATATCAGTTGATACACGAACATAAAGAGCTTTATTTTTTTTTACTTCTGCTTTTATATTTCCAATAATATTTTCCTCCTTTTTTATAAAAGCATTTTTTTGGAAAAAAACTTACAACTATATAATACTATTTTATACAAAAAATTAAATGCTTATAATTTTTCTTTTTATATTTCTTTTAGATACTTCTTTAGTAATGTATATATTAATGGATAATTTAATATTATTTCTTTAGGTTCAATTTTCTTTCCATCTTTATTGTAATTCTCAACACTCATATAAACAGCTCCCTCTCTAAATTATATTTTTAAGACACAAGACTGATTACATCAAAAAAAGACTAATTAGAAAT
>CATKEA010000017.1 GCA_949746915.1 uncultured Bacilli bacterium | reverse complement strand
TGTTTTATTAGCAAAAATTTTCATTTTATCACCTAATATTATTTATGCAATGACTTTTGGATTTGTTATTGTTGAAAGAAATATTTAATAATCTTTCATTACTAAATTGTTTGTTGTTATTTTTAAATAATATATTGTGTTTTATTGTTAAAATATTATTAATATGATATAGTATGTGATATAAGGGAGAGATGATAGATGGAAATAGTTGTGCATGGGAAAAGTAATAGTTTTTATAAACCTGATCAGGTAATATTAAGTTTAAATTTTAATGTTAAAGAAGATAGTTATAGTAAGGCTTTAGATAAAGGGAGTCTTAGTGTTTTAGAGTTTGTCAATAATATTTTGATAGTACATGATTTTGATAAGGAGGATATGAAAACAAGTAGCTTTTATATTAAGGAAGAAAAAGTGTATAATGAGGATACAAAAAGATATGATATAATTGGTTATTCTTATAATCAGACGGCAATAATTAAGTTTGATTATGATATGGATAGACTATCTTCTATGATAGATGATGTATCTAGAATGCTTAATCCTCCTATTTATAATGTTGATTTTGCTATTAAAGATATTGATAAATGTAAGGAAAATAATTTAAGAAAAGCGTTTGATGATGCTAAAAATCAGGCATCTATTATTGCTGATGCAGCAGGAATGACTTTAAGACGTTGTGCTAAGGTAAATTTTGAGCCTTTTGAAACTGAATATATTTCTAAAGGATATGCAAGGCAAATTTCGCAGCTAGATGGAGCTTTTGAAGATGCTAAGATGATGTCTATTGGCCAAACAATAAATAGTGTATTTACTCCTATGGATATTTTGATATCTGAAAATTTATATTGTTTATGGATTGCTGAAGTTAAGTAAATATTTTTAAATAATAAAAAGACAGTAGTTAATACTGCTTTTTTTATAGATGTTTTTTATATGTTTCGAGTACTTTTTGATAAGAAGCATCTTTATCTTGCAAATAATAAGGTGAATATAGAGCGACACTATCAATTATTTCTATTCCATCATCATCTTTACTAACTATTTCATAATTATCAGTTTTCATGATATTACTAGTTTTAAAACGTCGTTCTTCTTGGATGCTGTTAAAGGAAATATACTTATGATTGTAGTTATTATTCTTTTTGCAAATATGAACTGTTTTGTCAGATGTAAGATAAGTGTTTAAGTTATTTAATTCAAAAGAGTATTTTTTTAACATATGTAAAAGAAATGGCTTTCGTTGTTTGGCATTAGTATTTAGGTTGGTAAATCCATCATTAAAAGATAAGTCTATCCAGCTTGATATTAATAGAGAAGCTAATCCTAGGTTTCGATATTCTTCTGATATACCAACACCAACAAATTTGCTTTCTTTTTTATTTGGATTTAGGTAAAAGTACAGAAATCCTTGTTGATTTGTTTCATTATTTTCTTTAAGACAAGTTCTTAAATAATATCGGTCATATTTATCTGATTCACAAAAATATCGCGATATAGTTATACTTTGTTTTTTATTTTTTAATTTATCTTTTATTGTGAAATTGGTCTTATATGGTAAATTTTCTAAAAAACTCATATAATATTCCCCCTTTTTATTGAGTGTATTATAACA
>CATKEA010000016.1 GCA_949746915.1 uncultured Bacilli bacterium | reverse complement strand
TGAAAGATAAGACATAAGAAATTATAATAATTTATAAGAATATCTTCAAAAAACAAAATGCTGTAAATGATTATAAATACAGGAGCAATGACATTTAAGAATTTATAAAAAGACACTCACAAAAAAGAAATATTTTTCTCAAAAAAATATCTTTTTTTTGATTTTTTGGAACTTTTTTCTAAAAAAGAGGGATTATTATATTGTAGGTGATGAATATGACTAGTCAAATAAGCCTATATAAATTTAATGAAATATATGATAAGACACATTTAGATTTACTTAAATATGTTGTTATTAAATGCCACAGTATTAATGATACATATGATATTATGCAAGAAACATATTTAGAATTATGGAACATCTTAAATAAAAAGGAATTATCAGATGTTAATATTAAAAGTTATCTTATAGGAATTGCGAATAATAAAATAAAAAAACATTATACCTTATTGCAAAAGTTAAAGACAATTTCTTTATTTGAAACAAATGATAAAGATATAGAATTAATTGACACAATAGAAGATAAAATGAATATAAATGATCTTATTATTAAAGAAGATAATTGGAATACCATATGGAAATACATTAAGAGTAAAAAAAATCAAGATATTCCAAAAGTATTTTATTTATATTATAAGTTAGAATTAAGTATAAAAGAAATTTCTAAAGAATTGAAATCAAGTGAATCATATATAAAACATTTAATTTATAGAACCTTGAAAGAATTACAAGATAATTTTGGAAATGGGGGTAATTATAATGACAAATAAAGAAAAGTTAAATAATGCAATCGAACGAGATATAAACTCAAAATATTACTATAATAAAATAATTAATCAAATAGAAAAAGGAGCTAAAATAAAAATGAAAGAGAAAAATAATACGTGGAAATGGTCTTTAATACCAATATGTTTAGCAGTTGTAATTAGTGGAGTTCTATTCTTAAATCAAAATGATAGCAAAACTTATGTTGATAAGGAAGGTAATATAATCTTAAATATAAATGAAATAGATAGAAATACAATTGCCCAACCTAAAATAGATGCAGAAATTAAAAATGTAACAAATAATGATTTTAATTTTCCTTTACCGTATAAAAATGGGACAGTAAAGCTTCCAAGTGATTTAGATAAAACTAATAAAAATATATTTTATTCTAGAGAAAATAAAGAAAGCAAAGAATATAATATATTAGTTAACTATGAAATCGAATATTCAAATGGTAAGGATAGATTAATACAGGTAAAATATTCAAAAGAACATAAACCTGCAAGAGATTATTATTTTAGTGAGGAAGGAAGTAAAACAACAACAATAAATGGTGTAGAATTGAAAATCTATAAATTTGAAAATATTTATTTTACAGAATTCGAGTTTAATGATTATAACTTTGATGTTGAAACATTTAAAGTAACTGAAAAAGAATTATCAGATTTTTTATTATCAATATTGAAATAATGTTTATAAGGCAAATCTATAGCATAGAAAGATTTGTCTTTTTTATGAGACAATATTAAATATAAATAGAGCAAGAAATTAATAAAATATTAAAAATATATTTTCAAAAGATTTACTATTTGTTATAATTATATACATAATA
>CATKEA010000015.1 GCA_949746915.1 uncultured Bacilli bacterium | reverse complement strand
TAAAGCTACATTTATCAATATTAATTATTTATTAATTTTATAATATTTTACAATAGTATTTTTATCTTTTTCATTAGATGTTTCATAGTTTTTCAATATTGTATCCAAGAACATTAGTTTTATGGATAATATTGCGATTTCTTCTGTTATAGGATCAGTTACTTTACTAGGAACTACCATTTTGCGTGAATCAATTAGTTTAAAATCTTTTCCATTAGCATTAAACTTTCTAATTAAATTGTTTGGTTTAAAATTTTCTTCAGTGTTAGTATGTGGATCTTTTTTTATCCATTGTTCTAGTTCTTTTTTATTTATTTCTGTTTGTATTTTTTTTGCTTGTTCTGGATTCATAGATGCAGGATTTAATAAAAGAGCATTACTGTTTATATAAACTTTATTTTTTAATACAAATTTACTTGCTCCAAAATTACTTCTAGTGCTTCCTTGTACTCTAAAACTTGTTTTTGATTCGTTATTACTTACAAATGATTTGTTTAGTCCATCTTTATGGTAAGTGTAAGTATTTCCCATTATTCCTCGTATTGGATTTATTCCTGGGGTATATAAGTGTTCTTGAAATGGGGTAATACTTGTATCACTTAAGAGATTTCTGGCCAGTATTAATAAATCTTTAAAATTTGAAATTATTCCAGCATGACCATTATATCCTCCTAGTACAACGGCTTTTGGATCATTAATTAAGCCCATTTCACTATTTGGAGTACCAGTTAAATCAGAATATCTTTCTTTTGGAAGATTTACAAATGTATCATTTAAATTTAGTTTTGAGAATATGTATTCATTTAAAAGAGTTTCGTAGTCTTTTTTTGTGACAGTTTCCATAACTTCTTTTAAGATTATCATACCAATATCATTATAATTATATTCATCTTTTTTTATTATCTGTGTATTATACAATACGTCATAAGCTTCTTCTTTACTATTAAGAAAATCTATACGCTTATCTGTTTTTAAAGCAACAGTAAACTTTGTAATATCTCCGATTGTTAGATTTTTTAAATTAACAAATCTTGGATCTATGTCACTTATTTTTGTTTTAAATGAAAATACATTTTCATTTATTAAGTTATATGCAATGATTTGAGTAAATAGCTTTGAACAAGAAGCAATATCAAAAAGCGAAACTTCATCTATTTTTTTGTTTTGTTGATAATTAGTATATCCGTCCATGATTTGTATTTGAATATTTCCAACTTGTAAAGCAGTAGTGTATCCTGGTATTAGAGTACGATCATTTAAAATATCTCTAACTTTTAAAATAAATGAGCTTAAGATAGTTTCTATTATTTCTTCTTTTGAATAGTCTTTCTTTTTATAAATTATATTTTTTACTTCTTGCAATGATATTAAAAGTTTTTCTGTATCCATTTTAATACCATTTGTTTTTATATCAATTATAAATTGTTCAATTAAATTATCCATATTTTATCTCCTTGATTAATTAAAATTAGTGGTTATTGTATCATATTTCTATTTTTTTTGCAAGATTAGTATTATAATTTATAATAGGTGGTAAGTGTG
>CATKEA010000014.1 GCA_949746915.1 uncultured Bacilli bacterium | reverse complement strand
TAAAGATTCGTATGGTTCATAATTTACAAAATTGCTTCATGCAATAATTATGTAGTATTTTATTTATAACTTAAAAATTTTAAAAATTACAAAAGCTGTTGCATAAAGTAAGTATCGCTTGTGCTAATAAAAATTAGTTAGTTTTTACTATAATATTGATAATATGTTTGATAATTGAATTAGCCTTTGTAATTTTTATGATATAATCAATTTTGTATTTTATTAGAATAATAGTAGTAATTCACTTGAAGGAGTTTTAGTATGGAAAAAATGAAAAGATGGTGTAAGGAACATAAAAAAACAATTGGGTGGACAATAATTCTGATTGGTGTAGTTGTTGCTTGTGCAATAAACTTATTATAAAAAATATGATTTGATAGCAAATTGAAGTTTTGTGGATTTAAAAAAATTTACTAAATAAATGTAATCTGGAAAGAAGGTTGATAAAATGATTGATATAGAAATGGTTAAATCAAATGTAAGTAGTCTTTCAGAAAAACTTTCTAGTTTGAAAGTTAATAGTATTTTTTTAGAACAAGATGGAAATTTGGATAAAGTTTTTTATGATGATGAATGCTTGCATGAGTTAAGAAGTTGTTCTAAGATATTAGTGTCAATGGCAGTTGGAATAGCTATAGATAAGGGAATGATTAGCCTTGATACATGTATTTATCCTTCTATTAAAGATATTGTTGATATTAGAAGTGAGAGTAATTTAGAAAAAATTAGAAAATGGAAAATAAGTGATTTATTAATACATACAACTGGTTATGAAAGTCAAATGATGTCTGAAAGTTTTATAAAGGATATAGATAAAGATAAGTTGCTTGATTATGCACTTAACTATGATATACCTTATGATGTTGGAATAAAATTTGCTTATAATAATGTGGAACCATTTATATTATCGGTATTTTTTCAAGAAACTTTTGGAATAAATTTAACAGATTTTATAAATGAAAATATATTTATAAAATTAGATATTAAGGAATATAAATGGAGTAATTATGGAAGGTATTGTCCAGGAGCAACAGGACTTTATTTAAGACATACTGATTTTCATAAAATTGGAAAATTATTGTTAAGTGGTGGTTTATATAATAATATTCAAGTTGTTCCTAAGTCATGGATTAAAGAAATGTGTTCTATGCAATTTGAAACGCCTGAAATTTATAAAAAAGAAAGAGTTTTGCCAAAAGTTGGTGTTGGATATTTTACATTTATATCAAGAGATGGGTTTATTTTCAGGGATGGCTCAAATGGACAATATATTATAGTAAATAAAGATAAAAATCTTTTGATAACAATTATGTCAACAGAAAAAGAAATGCAAAATATTACAGAGATTTTACGAGGATTGATATAGTTTAGTAGATAATTATTAATGGTGTTTCTTAGAAATAAATATTGAAAATGGTAGTTTTGATGCTATAATTATAATAATGTTATATCGAAATATAGAAAAAATTTCAGGAAGTGAAGTTATATTATGAAATGTATTAATTG
>CATKEA010000013.1 GCA_949746915.1 uncultured Bacilli bacterium | reverse complement strand
TAATTAATTCCTGCTTGTTGGAACAATAAATTTAATTTGTAATGACTTTAATAATTTTTATGTTGTTAATTTTTTTGAAAATCTTTTCTATCATTTTATCTTAATGTAACATTTGATTATGATTTTGCTAAATAACTTAGCAATATTTTCATTATTTTTCTTTTTCATTTTGCATAGTTAATCCTAGAAATCTATTATTCCATTTGTTTGTTTTTTCTTTTGTTAAAGACTTGGAATATACTATTGTTCCTTTATTTATTTCTTCACTTTCTAATTCATTATTGTAAAATTCTTTTATCATTTTCTTTTTTTCATAGAGCAAAATAGCTTTATCGAACGCGTCATCTGTATAAACTCTTATTGAGGTATACCCCTTTTCTAAGGCTAATTTTTCAAAAAAATCAAACATTGCTGATCCATAACCTTTTTTTCTATATTCTTGTAACACTCCAAACCAACTTAACCAAGCATCAAATGGATATTCATTATATGAATATAACCCAATTACACCTATAGGATTTTCTTTAACATAAACGATATAATTTACCATTTCTTTTCGATATGGATCTTTAGTAATACCTTCTATATAGTTTTGTCTTCCATTTTCTAATGGAAATATTGTATTTTGTACTCTAACAGCTAAATCTAGATTACGGTTATCAACTTCAACATATTTTAACTGCATCATATAATATCTCCTATCTATATAAACTTTCTAAATTTAGGAATAAGCTGGATCAGTTTTCTGAATTAATTTTTGTTTAATGCATTCAAGATATTTTTTATTAATTAAATCTTTTAATACATCACATATTGAAATGTTGCTTATTTCATTTTTTGTTTTTCTTTCTTAATTAGTAGGTGCTAGAAAAAATTAAAATAATTTGTCTGTAAGTTTGTCAAAAATGTGTTTTAATTTTATGATAGCAAAGTTGTTAGTTATTGTATATAATATTATTTTGCTTTTTTATAAATATTGTTACAAGCTTTACAGGTTATTTGCATTTCATAACTAGTTACCTTTTTATCTAATATTGTAATTAATGGTTCATTATCTTTTGGACAACAATATCTATTTTTCACAATAACTAAATCATTGTCGCACACAGTACCTATATTACTATCTTCAAAGTCTAACAAGGCACTACCATCACTTCCACAATTACATTTATATTTTAATTCTAATTTATCATAGGTTGAATAACATAAATAACCTATATTTTCATTACACTTATCACAATACATCCAACCACCATAGTTAGTTGCTAATCTTGTATTTACTAATTCTTTATTTTTTAATACTCTTGCCATATCTACATCTCCTTTTAAATTCATAAATATTTTATCAGTACAAACTGATTATAATTAAATTCTTTTGATGATTTTTTATCTTTTTGATTAGAGCAATTATTAATTAATTTTTTTGACTATCTAGAATCTCTTTTTTGTTATAATGTATTTCTTATTATTTTAATAATTTTACAAGTATT
>CATKEA010000012.1 GCA_949746915.1 uncultured Bacilli bacterium | reverse complement strand
TTTAGTTTGAGATATGAGACTACTATCAAGTATAGAGCCGCCGGGCGTGTCGTGAACGACATCGCTCTCGTCTGCTCTACTATAGTCTCTTTGTTTGATATATTCTTTATAATAATATCTAAGCTCTTTTTCTGTTAAATATTTTCTTGAGTCCGAAAAGGACATATATACACCTCCCCTACTTCTTTGCCCTCATTGGCGGGCGACCTAGGAAAACGTTATTGTTTTCCTAGAGATACAAAAGCATATTACAACTTAAAAATCATCAAGTACTTTCACGGCATATGCTCGACGTTTACAACGTCTGTGCTATTCCATGTTACTTGACAATTTTTGCGTTGCCTGACAACATAGTTTAGTCAATACTAAAAGGCAGCTTACGAACTAACCAAATAGAAAAATGATAAATACGTTCAAAATTAATAGCTAAAATAACCAAAGGAATTAATAATTTTATAGTTTTAATATGTATAAAAAAACCGAGCAAACCAAGATTGTCAAAAATAAGATTAATATATCTTGTAAGAGAATCTAAAATAGAAATATCAAAAGATGGCAAATTAGGAATAAACGCAAATATAAAATTAATAAAAGTTTTAAAAATATTAAAAAGTCCCTCTACAATCATTTTACTTTCTCCTTTCTAGTTTTTCGTTCTCTAACCCACTGACTTTTAACTTCTCCAGTTTGAGGGTCGACATTATAGCCCTCATCTAAACTGATATATTCGTAATTATCAACTTGACCGCCAAAAATGCGATTATAAATATTAATACATAAATAAAAGAAAGAAATAACAAGCAGAGCATCAGTTATCAAAAAATAAAGCTCGTGAAAGCCATTTAAAGCATCATTTTCAAGAAGTGAAGCTAAATCAAAGCTACCAGATTCAATAATCGTATATTCTTCAAAATTAGGCACTTTTATAGCATTCCAAGAAATAACATAAGAACCAGTATCCTCTAACGTTAAAAATTTTTCTAAAAAATCTAAAACCCAAGTAAAAGGATAAGCTAAAAAGCCCATCTGCTCAGTAATTGAATCATTCATTTCACTAAACCAATTTGTCAAAAAATCATTGGACGGAACAAACAAATCATGTATAAATTTTTCTAAAGGACCCATTTGTTCGGGAGGTACTGTTATAGTAGATGAATCTACAAATGTACTACCGTCTTCTTTTTTTAATGTAAAATTAGAATATATATAATAAGTATCATCAGTTTTTAAGTTTGTACTAGTTGAATAAAGCACGTTAAAAGATAAATTATACGTATCTTTAGTAAATACATTAAAACTAAACTGTTTATCCCCTATTTTCCTTAAAACATAATAATTATTTCCCATATTATCATCGGATTTATCAG
>CATKEA010000011.1 GCA_949746915.1 uncultured Bacilli bacterium | reverse complement strand
TTATTTTTCATGATATATGTCCCTCTATCTTATCTTTTATTATATATTAGTAATTATAACATAATTGACAAAATGTTGTCGATACTCAGAACAAAAAAAGCAAAGCTAGTAAAGCTTTACTTGATTATATTTTTATCTTTTTTTCATAAGTGGTTTTTAAATCAACTGTATCATTGTAGCCATTGTTTATAAACAAAGTTGCTATTCTTGATCTCTTATAAACCAATAGTTCTAGTTGGTCATCACTTACTGCAAGGGTATCATTTATGTCAGTATCATTATACTCTTTTGTAAAAATAGCATTAGAGTTAAACGCTGTCTTTGGAATTAAATCATACCCAGAACCAATTATATAAATATAATTTTTGATATTTAAATTCTTTGTTGTTGTTTGCTCATTGGAAAGAGGTTGAATAGTTGTATTTTGATACATACCTATTGAACTAATAGAATTTACTTTATCAACTGTGAAAGTTCCAACTGTATTTTCTTGATTCTTTTTATTTAGTTCTTTTACATAACAAGTTGTAAGTCCTAAATTTGATATAGCTGCAAGAAAGTAAGGATTTCCTGAAACAAATAGTACAGAGGATAATTTTTTATCATTTGATTCTATATTTATTAATTTCTCAATTACTTCTCTTCTAAAACCTATATTATCCTTATAACAATATATACCTTTAGGTATTCGATGAATCTTATACTTTCTAAGTTTTTTCTCTACTTCGTGACAAGAATATTTATTTGATACTAAGTATATATTATAGTTTTCTTTTAAGGTGTTAAACCATGTTTTTATTATTTGTTGGCTTAGTAGTCGTAAATCTCTATCTTCTATTCTGTAAAAAACAGAATCAATATCAATAGCAAGATTTGTATATTTTCTTTTTTTCATAAGTTTCTCCCTATAATTTTATTTAAATTGTTACAAAAAATGATATTATAAAACAAATTGTTGGCACAATATATATAAGTATCAACGCAAGTAAGTAAGCACTTATATATATTTTTTCTGCAATCAATTGAAGAATAGTATTATTTATTAATTTAGTAATAAAATCAAATTTTAGTAAAACAAAGGCAATTATCAAAGCTATAAAACTAATTATGGCTGAAGTTTTAATTTTTGGCGGAACAAAAGTAAATATAATTTCATTTTGGCCATTTTCAACTTCTACTCCAAGATAATTATCAAATACTTTTAATACTTCTTTTGGTTTTCCATTTACCTTTACACTATATCCTTCATTATAGGTTAGTGGAATGAATAATAAGTTCTTATCACTACTTTCAATATTTAATTTTATTTTATTTTTAATAAACTT
>CATKEA010000010.1 GCA_949746915.1 uncultured Bacilli bacterium | reverse complement strand
TGTACAAGAAATGTTTTTATCATCTTTATTATATGCTGTTCTAGTACGGAATGTTATTCCTCCTCCACAGGTTTTACTACATGTACTCCAATTACTCCAACTACTATAATTAACTTGATTAGAATCACAACAACCATGGGTATTACATGCTACTGTTTCCGTTGACTTTGTACAATTTTGTCCATTGTAATTTGATACTCTTTTTACTACTTTTGTTCCCCCTCCACATACTTTACTACATGTTCCATATCCTGAAATAGTAGTGGATGAACAACAATCTTTTGTGTTACAAGCTTTGGTTTGGTTTTTAGTAGGTATTGGTTTTGAGGTGTACTTATCTACTGCTATTCCTGTTGTTGTTCCTCCTCCACAACTTTTATTACAAGCTGTCCACTCAGAAATTACTACCATACTTCCTTCTTGATATGGAGTATAACTTGCTCCTCCTGTTGTTCCATTACTGTTTGTTGCTTCTTTTACATTTCCTACTCCATCTTTAAACCAAGCATATACTTTTCTTGGCTTTCCATCTAAACTTCCACTTAAAGTTAATGCTCTACTTGTTGCATAATTGATCCATGTACAATTACTTACATTACTTGATTCTTGCACACACATCTGTTTTACTCCTGAACCATTTGTATTATCTTTGGCATTAAGTGTTGCTTTTATATTAAGTGTATTATAATTACTATTACCACTTGCTACTGTTATTGTTCCTGTTGGTGCTATCTTATCTATCTTTACATTATAACTTAATGTTTCACTTTCATTACCTACCATGTCATATGCTTTAAAATATATTTTTCCAACATAACTACTACTTATAATAAAACTTCCTACACCTGTATGTTCATCACATGATAACTCTATCCAATCTTGATTGTTATATGAATACTTAAACTTACTTATCCCTGCACTTGTTCCTGGTCTTTCCAAATCATATGCTACAAACTCATTATAAACATTTTCTCTTGTATAATTATGATTATACCTTGCTCCACTACTATTATTAAGCTTAACTGTATAATCAATTATAAACTTTCCCATTATACTAACTCCACCTTCTGGTAACTCGTTAGTATTATCATGAATCACATTTCCTTGTTTATCTTTACACATCAAGTAAGCTGAGTATGTAAAATTATTCCCCTTTTTTCTTGTTGCTTGCATTGTTCCAGTACAATGGATATCTTCTTCCTTAACATAATTAACACTAAGCAATGATTCATACTGAAAGTTATATTTATCATAATCATCTACAAAACTATTTTTGTAATCATCTATATAGACATTACTTGCTTTTAG
>CATKEA010000009.1 GCA_949746915.1 uncultured Bacilli bacterium | reverse complement strand
TTACTAAAGTATCACAAGTATTAGTTATTGTAAAAGTATATGGAGTTAACTTCTTTCCTTTTTCATCACTTATTGGATAAGCATTATCTAAAGTAATTGGATTCTTATCACTAAACTCTACATTAAAACATCCAGTTGTTATTCTGTTTGTTGTTTCTTGTTTTAATGTTATTTTCCATAATGCATAACTGACACCAAAGATTAAGATTAATGACAATACTAACATCATAGCTATTATCATTTTTTTATTATTTTTCTTCATAAGCTTTCTCCTTTCTTTTGAAAGTTCTAATTTTTTATGGTGTTAAGACAATTCGGAAACCAATGAACTCAGCAATAGAACCAGCATGACGCCCAAAGGTAAATGCACCTGAATCCGTACCATTATGGTAGGCACCACCATGATTGAACCAAGGAATCATGTAATCAACAAAGTGTGCACAGTCGGAGTACCATGAACTTATCTGTCTTGTTAGATTATTGGCATAAATTATGCTTTTAAATGGTCCCATCTCAAATGTCGCATCTCCGAACTGGCCTCTTGTATAATCAGAATAACTCGTTCCATATGCATACTGATCATAATATTTTTCTTCTGGCCATGCATATCCAGTAGTTAAGCTTCCACCTTCTCCATAATCACCAGTGAAACCTGAATTAAGACTTGCGTTTCTTCCACTTAATGGCTTTCCATTTTGATTTGTCATTACTCCCATGACAGATTCCCATGCTCCTCCTGACATATCATATATTCCACTGATATTTCCTGTTGTACTTGCTAAATATCCTGTTTCGGTATTATATGGTAAGGTGATGTCTGAAGTTGTTCCGTGTTTGTTACACTCTCTATTATCATTAGTGTACCCACAGGTTGGTTCATTTACTGATGAGTATCCTGTTATGAAACTACTATTATTATTGAATCTAACACTAGTTTCAGATCCATATTTTGAATGTTGTAAATAGGCTATTGCTCCCCATTCACTATTCTTCATCATATGACTGTCTAGTTTTCTTTTATAATCATAGGTTGTATAAAAAGCATTTCCTACTTGGATATTTCTCCAACTTACTACATTTGGTTTTATTTGTACACCTTCAGCATTTCTCGAATTATCAGGATTACTATTTGATTTACTCGTCTCAAACTTTCCGACCCACATTCCGTTTGAGTCAAAACTTGTAAAAGCTGGATGTGTTAACCATTCACCTTTCTTATTTCCAGTTGATGGAGTTGCTCCTTTAGGTTCAAACTCTAC
>CATKEA010000008.1 GCA_949746915.1 uncultured Bacilli bacterium | reverse complement strand
TCACTTATTGGATAAGCATTATCTAAAGTAATTGGATTCTTATCACTAAACTCTACATTAAAACATCCAGTTGTTATCCTGTTTGTTGTTTCTTGTTTCAAGGTTATCTGCCACAAAGCATAACTGACACCAAAGATTAAGACTAATAACAATAATAACATCATAACTATCATCATTTTTTTATTATTTTTCTTCATAAGCTTTCTCCTTTCTTTTGAAAGTTCTAATTCTCTATGGCGTCAATACAATTCGAAATCCAATATTCTCGTAGACTGAACCACGATAATAACCAAAGGCAAACTGGCCTGACTCTGAACCAGAATAGTATGAACCTCCACGATTGAACCAAGGTTTTACGTTATAAATGAAGTATGCGTGGTCGATATACCATGAGCTTATTTGTCTTGTTTGATTATTAGCATAAATTATACTCTTAAATGGTCCAAGCTCAAATGTGGCATCTCCAAAGTGTCCTCTTGTATATTCAGAATAACTTGTTCCATAAGCATATTTATCATAATATTTTTCTTCTGGCCATGAGTATCCTGATACTAGGCTTCCACTTTCTCCATATCCACCAACGAATCCAGAATTGTTGGATGCATTTTGACCACTTAATAGATTTCCACTTTGATCTGTCATTACTCCCATGACATATTCCCATGATCCACCTGACATATCATAGATTCCTGAAATATTTCCACTTGTACTTGCTAAGTATCCTGTTTCGGTATTATATGGAAGTGTTACATCAGCTGTGGTTCCATATTTATTACATTCTCTATTATCATTTGTGTATCCACATGTTTGCTCTTTAACTGATGCATATCCTGTTATATAATTACTATTGTTATTGTTTCTTACACTTGCCTCTGATCCATATTTTGAATGTTGTAAATAGGCAATTGCTCCCCATTCACTATTCTTCATTAAATGAGAGTCTAAGTTTCTTTTATAATCATATGTCGTATAATAAGCATTCCCTACTTGGATATTTCTCCAACTTACTACATTTGGCTTTATTTGCACACCTTCAGCATTTCTAGAATTATCTGGGTTACTATTAGACTTACTTGTTTCAAACTTTCCGACCCACATTCCATTTGTATCAAAACTTGTAAAAGCTGGATGCGTTAACCATTCACCTTTCTTATTTCCGACTGATGATGTTACACCTTTAGTTTCAAATTCAACTTCTATAGTTTGTACT
>CATKEA010000007.1 GCA_949746915.1 uncultured Bacilli bacterium | reverse complement strand
ATTGGTACTGCATCTAATAATTCTATATTATTTTTATCTTTAAACTCTATATTAAAACATCCTGTTGTTATTCTATTTGTTGTTTCTTGTTTTAATGTTATTTGCCATAAGGCATAACTGACACCAAAGATTAAAACTAGAGATAATATTATCATCATAACTACTATTATTTTTTTATTCTTTCTCTTCATAAGCTTTCTCCTTTCTTTTGAAAGTTCTAATTTTCTATGGTGTCAAAATAATTCGAAAACTAATATTCTCGCTCATAGAACCATAGTGATGTCCAGCAGAAAATTGACCTGAGTCTGTTCCAGAATGAAAAGCACCTCCACGTACAAACCAAGGATATACATTATGTACAAAATCCATACAGTTGGCATACCATGAGCTTACTTTTATTTGTTTATTGTTACCATAAACAAAACTTTTAAATGGCCCCATTTCAAAGGTCGCATCTCCAAAGTGTCCCCTTGTATACTCTGCATCATTAGTTCCATAAGCATATTTATCATAATACTTTTCTTCTGGCCATGAGTATCCTGATGATAGGCTTCCACCTTCTCCATAGCCACCTATAAAACTAGAGTTATTACTGGCATTTGTTCCACTTAATGGCTTTCCACTAGCATCTGTCATTACTCCCATAACATATTCCCATGCTCCTCCTGACATATCATAGATTCCTGAAATATTTCCTGTTGTACTTGCAAGATATCCAGTTTCGGTATTATATGGAAGTGTTACATCAGCTGTAGATCCAAATTTATTGCAATCTCTATTATCAGTTGTATACCCACAAGTTGGCTCTTTAACTGATGAGTATCCTGTTATAAAACTACTATGATTATTAAATCTAACACTAGTTTCAGATCCATATTTTGAATGTTGTAAATAAGCAATTGCTCCCCATTCACTATTTTTCATCATATGTGAATCTAAATTTCTTTGATAATAATAGCTACCATAAAAGGCATTTCCTACTTGGATATTTCTCCAACTACTTATATTTGGTTTTATTTGAATACCAACTGCATTAATTGTGTTTGTTGGCGATTGATTTGACTTACTAGTTTCAAACTTTCCAACCCACATTCCATTAGAATCGAAACTTGTAAAAGCTGGATGCGTTAACCATTCACCTTTCTTATTTCCGACTGATGATGTTACACCTTTAGTTTCAAATTCAACTTCTATAGTTTGTACT
>CATKEA010000006.1 GCA_949746915.1 uncultured Bacilli bacterium | reverse complement strand
ATGATGAATAAGATTTTTGAAAGTAAAGTAACAATCACTTTACCATATAATACCGAAACTGGGTATCTTGCTAGTACAACTGGGAATATTTCAGGAATGAGGGGCTTGGGAATACGTCATGGAAGTAATGGCAGATGCCAGTGGAAAACCATTAAGTGGAAGAAATGCATCGTCTAACTCGGGATTTATAGGGGATTATGGAGAAGGTGGAAGCTTAACTACTGGATATTCATGGCCAGAAGAAAAGTATTATGATAAATATGCATATGGAACAAATTCTTTAGAATATACAAGAGGCCAGTTTGGAGATGCAACCTTTGAGATAGGTCCATTTAAGAATTTAATTTATGCCAATAATCAGTCAAGAGAGATAAGTTCATGGCATGCCGATTGTGCAGACTTCGTATATCACGAGGCTCCTTGGTTCTATCGTGGTGGTTCATATCTTGATGGTTCAGATTCAGGTGTGTTTGCCTTTGGCTATCGTTATGGCTCAGTTTACGAACATTTTGGTTTCCGAGTAGTTTTATCATTATAAATAATTCTAAAAAAGAGAATATTGATTATATTGATTTAATATTCTTTTTTTGTGTTAATATATAGATTATTTATATTAAGCTAGAACAAAAATGTTGATTGTTATAAATAAACGTATTATAATTAATATATGTTCATGATAGGGAGTTGATAAAATGCTTAAAATATACAACAAGGATAATAATACGACTGATTTAATTGAATTAAAAGAATTTACTCCTGGGTGTTGGATAGATTTAATTAAACCAACAGAACAAGAAATACAAAGACTGATTAGCGAACTTGGAGTAAAAGAGGATTTTATTAAATATATCTTAGATGATGATGAATTACCTAGAATTGAAATAGAAGGAGATCAAAAAATTATTTTTATAGATGTTCCTTATAAAAAAAGTAAAAGAAATTTTTCAGTTGTAGATACAATTCCACTTGCTATTTTAGAATTAAAAGATGGTTATATTATAACTGTTTCACTTACAGATACTGAAGCTTTAGATGATTTTAAATTAAATAAAGTAAAAGAGTTTACTACTAATAAAAGAAGTAGATTTATTATTCAAATTTT
>CATKEA010000005.1 GCA_949746915.1 uncultured Bacilli bacterium | reverse complement strand
TTACCAGTTCCTAATTCAAAATTTAAATAATCTCCATCTTCTGGTACTCCTTCAAAATAACTCATTAAAACTAATCCTACACCACCATGTGCAACTATTAAAACATTTTCATTTGGATTATCTTTTAACTCATCTAACAAATTAAATACTCTATTTTGAACTTCCAGGATACTCTCTGCCTTATTAAATTTTTGATTGCTATAAACATTCCAAAAACCATTAAAGTCGAACTCAGAACGAGTTAATCCCTCAAATTCTCCAAAATCTCGTTCTATAATTCTATTATCATATATTATTGGTGCAGTACCATCATATGCAATAGATAGAGTTTCTTTTGTTCTAATTAAGGGACTACAAATGATTTTATCAAATTTGATTTCATTCAATTCTTCTTTTACTTTCAAGGCTTGTTTTTTACCTTTATCATTTAAATGTAAATCGCATCTTCCTTGACACTTTGGATCTTTTTTTCCTTCACTATTTAAATTTTCGTTCCAATCTGTATCCCATGTCTTAAAAAATAAATCATTTTAATTTCTCCTATCTATATAAATTCTTCAATACATTCGTAAGACAATCTTCGGCAGTTAAATTACTGTTTTCTGAAAATCTTATTTTAACCAATTTCACATTAACTTTAAATATATAGTTTTCATCTTCTCCAATATTCCAAGTGGCTATTCGCATTTTAAAACCTCAAAAATGTCATTCATATTATTTATAACTTTAAACTTATTTTCTGTATGAATACCTTTTCTATCCATGAGTAAAAGATTAAATTCATATTCACTTGCTTTAGCTAATATATGTCTTCTGTCATCTATATAAAGTGATTCTTTTGGATTAACATTTTTATGTTTATCTAAAAATATGTCAAATAGTTTTTCTTCCTTTGTTGTAGTATACATAGAAGAAATTAATATATCTTTGAAACAACTATCAATATATTTATTTTTTAAAATACGGAATGACGATGGCCATCCATTTGAGATAATATATAGATTGTATTCTTTAGAAAATCTTTCTAAATTTTCTTTAACATCTTCATAAAAAATAAATTTATCATCATTATAAACACAATCATCAGCAATTTT
>CATKEA010000004.1 GCA_949746915.1 uncultured Bacilli bacterium | reverse complement strand
TTTTCTTTGTTTCAACTCCTCTATCTTATTTTTCTCTTCTTCATATTTATATAATTTCTTATTAAATAATACATTCAAATCATTTAATTTTTTGTCGAAATCTAATAATTTATTATATTCCTCTTCTTTTCTAACCTTCAATTTTTCTATTCGTTGATATAGCATTTCAATACTTACATCTTTAAAATAATCTTCTGTATCCAACTCTTTATTATCATTGACATCTTCTTCTTCGATATTTGAAAAATTATTATAAAATATATCATCAACGCGATTATTTTCAATTTCATTCTTAACTTCATTAAGTATCTTCATTGTTGTATCATCACCATGATTCAAATCAGGATGATACTTTTTAATTAATTCTCTAAGTTTACGTTTTACTTCTTTTGTATACTCTCCTGTATACCCAAGTTTTACATAAATTTCTTGTTTTGTCATTAATTTTTTCTACAATCCTTTTTCTTAGTTAAAAAATATATTGGAACTAAAATAATAATTAATATCAAAAGAATCAAAGTTGCTATTACTTTTTCATCAATATTAGACTCTTCTTTAGAATTATCAGAAGAATCTGTATTAGAATTTGAATTTTCATCTTTATTATCATTTTCTAATGAACTGCTATTATTATCATCAGATTGTAGCGGAGGTAAATTACCTTCTAAATTAGTTTTATGAGTAATATTAAAATAACTACCTGTCTTATCTTCATAATCCTCTAAAGAATATTTTCTAATTAAATTTTCTATAATTTCTTTTCTGCTATCATTAAATCCAGAAACAACTCCATCACCAATAACAGTAAAAGGCACACCTTTATTTTCATTTCCATAAAAAGCTCTTACCTTTTCTAAATGTTCTTTATTTTGTGAATTACCCCATGTTTCATATTTATATATTTTAAGATTAGTATAACGCTTTTCTAACTCAGCTAAAAATTCTTTTTCTTTTTCACAATGTGGACAACCATCTCCCCAAAATAAATATAAATTAACTTCATTAAGTGCAAACACCTTGGCTGGACATAAAAAGCATATAAATAATATAAATACTAAAAATAAACTTTTAAAAAACTTCATAAATCATTC
>CATKEA010000003.1 GCA_949746915.1 uncultured Bacilli bacterium | reverse complement strand
TGGTTCAAGTGATGCTATTAGTGGTTTAGCATCTCGTTACGAATTTAGTAAAGATGGTGGAAGTACTTGGGTTTCTAGTACTACTAACACATACACCTTCACTGGACTTGATGCTAAAACATATAACATTATGATTAAAGTTTATGATAACGCTGGAAGATCATCAACTAATAAAATAGATACAACTCCTGGTGTTAATGGTGTTAAATATTTAAAATCACTAAACAGATTTGATCTAATATATGATGACACATCTTATAATAACTTAAGATATATTGAAGATCCAAATAACTATGTCATATTTAACGATGAATTATGGCGTATCATCGGAGTTATGAATGATGCTGGCGATCCAAATGGTACTATTAAATTGATACGTGAAGAACCTGCTGAATCATATGATGAAAGTTATACATGGGGAGGTGGAGGAGAATGGGCTACGAATGTAGGAGATTCGGCATTAGATGCCTATTTCTATGAAAGTATAAATAAATCTGATCTTTCTAAAATATATAATGCTAAATGGTATACAGGTCCAATAATAGATCATGATTATCATAGTAATGCAAATATTGAGAGTCATTTCTTATTTATGCATGAAGCAGAACGAGTAAGCAATAGTCATATTATTAATAGAAATGTAGCAATTTTATATTTATCAGACTTCATATTTGTTTCAGAATACAGTCGTGAAGAAAACTGGCTAGCTATGAAAAGCTATTCATATTTTACACTTACTCAGGATAATGAAGAGTTCGTATTTGCAATCGAAAACGGATCAATAAAAAATGTTGATCAAACAATGGAAGGTCATAGTTCTTATTTATACCCATGTATATATCTAAAAAATGAGGTTAAATTTGTCAAAGGTAATGGTACATCAACTAATCCATATCTACTAGGATAACCAATCAAATATTACAAGATAGTATGAAAAAACATACTATCTTTTGTTTTATATTATTTTATTCTTAATAGAGATAACTATTATCTGTTAACTTTTATTATAGTTGAACTGACATAAAAAAGAAAAGTTTTTAAATAAACCTCTCT
>CATKEA010000002.1 GCA_949746915.1 uncultured Bacilli bacterium | reverse complement strand
TTAGTTGGCTTATTATTTCTTAGATTTTTTATTTCATTTAGTATTTCTTTTAAGGAGTAATCTGTTATTGGCATTGAATTATCAGGAATAAGTAATAGTTTTTCTATTATTGGAACTATTTTATTTAAGGCCGATTTTTTCTGATATAAGATATAATGAAGAAGAATAAGTAGTTCTTCTTCATTTAAGTTTAAAATATTATTTGATAATAATTCTTCGGCTTCTTTTTTTGTATATTTTATATAGCATTTAAAAAATCTTAAATCTTCTTTTAATAATTCTAGTTCGGTTATTTTTAGTTCCCTATATTTTTCTAAGTACCAATACTTCATGTTATCCCCCCACATATTGTTTGATCTTATTGTAATGTTTCTACTTCTTCATTCAAAAGAAGTTGTTCTATTTCAAGCCAGTCTTTTACTCTCCTAACATTTCTTTCTTTTAAATCTGCTTCTGTATATTTTTGATTATGATAAGTATCTAGTAATAGTTTGGTTTCTCCATAGCCTTTAAGATTTGAGAATTTGTCATCTATTTTTATATCACATTCAATCAAGTTCTTTGAACCAGTAAGTATTATTTTTCTTGGATGAATAAATGGTAAGTTTTTACTAATCCATTGATGTTTTAAGGTTGCCATTCTTCCACTTTCTACTGGTCTTCGCATGTCAACGTATGCACTGCAGATATATACGTCATATTTTTTAGTTAATTTTTCAATTACCTCTATTGCATGTGGAATTATTGTGACATAATCATAGACATTTATATATTTATAAAAGTGATCTAGATATTCTTCTAGTTTATCTTCTTTGAGTATACTTTCAACATAGTAATCTTCTAAATCATCATAGGTGTAATTAGTACCTAGATATTCATTAAGAACTTCTAAATATCCTCCTGTGCAAATTGTATCATCTAAATCAATCATTATTTTTTTCATTTTACCACCTACTAGATTTTAACATATATTCTTTGTTTCTTCAACAATGTTAATATATAAAAGCTTAGGAAAC
>CATKEA010000001.1 GCA_949746915.1 uncultured Bacilli bacterium | reverse complement strand
TATTTATAAAGTAATATACTTTAGAAGGAGGATAGACATTTATGAAAATTACATCAGTAAATGTGCGTAAAATTGAAAAAGAAAATTCACGTATGAAAGGTATGGCAACAGTGGTTATTGACGAAGGTTTCGTTGTACGTGATATTAGAATAATTGAAGGAGATAAAGGTTTATTTATCGCAATGCCAAGTAAAAAGAGACCTGATGGTGAATACCATGACATAGCACATCCAATTAATCAAGAGGTTCGTTCTATGTTTGAAGAAGCTATTTTTAAGGCATATGAAGAAGCTGAAGTTGTAGATTCAAGCGAACCAACTGAAGAATAATTATTACACACCATATGGTGTGTTTTTTTTTGTTCTAAATTTTGTTTACATTCATATTATTAATTAGGAGGAATAATATGGACAAGGATACAACCATTAATAGTTATAATCATAGTATTAGTATAGTAGAGAGAAAAAATATATTAGTAACTGGTGTAAAAAAAATCGATAGTTTTGATGATGAAGAGTTTCTAATGGAAACTGTTATGGGATATCTTTTAATAAAAGGATCTGATTTAGAATTGTTAAAATTAGATACTTTACAAGGGAATGTATCTATAAAAGGGTTATTGAAATCTTTTAGTTATGTAGATGATGTAAAAAAGGATAAGGAATCAAATATAATTAATAGGTTATTTAAATAATGGATTTAATAGTACAAATACAGAGTTTATTATACTCATTTGTTTATGGATACTTTTTTTCATTTTTACTTAATTGGAACTATCATTTTTTAAATGCTAAACATATAATTGTAAGAGTACTAACTAATTTGTTTTTTGTTATAGATAATGTTTTGTTGTATTTTATCTTATTGAGAATAATTAATTCTTCAGTTTTTCATATATATTTTTTATTTATGATTGTATTAGGTTTTTTATATGGTAATAAATATACTAAGAAAATTAGGCATAAGAAGATTAATAAAGTCAGTTCAAATGATAATAAGTGATTATTA